>QILY01000229.1 GCA_003232155.1 Maribacter sp. | reverse complement strand
CCCCTGCGCAGATTAGGCACAGGAGCATGGCCATTGTTTTAAATGATGTTTGTCTCAACTTGTTCATTTTTTGATTGTTTTAACTGTTTTAACTTCTTTTTTAACTTCTGTAATAATTGTAATCGTAATTCTAAATTCTTTATAAGGGCATTAATGGTTTGGTCATTGGGTCCAATTTCGTTCAACTCTGTATTCAATCTTTCATATTCTAGGTTTAATTCTGATAATTGATCCATAAAACTATCTACCAAAACTTTGTTCTCTTCTGATATTTCTAATTGCGAAAGCTGTAGGTTAATATTGGCCACATAATAATTCTCAACCTTTTTCAAGTCAGGTGAAAGATCACCCAATGAGATACCGGTATCTTCATCAGTAGTATCGTCTGTATTTACAATTGTAGTTTCAGGAATGTTTGCAGTATTATACTGCTTGTATGCAAAGAACACAACACTTATCAATACCAAAATGGTAGCTGCTATTTTCAGAAAAAAGAAATTCGTTCCTTTTTTCTGGGAAAACTCATCGTTCAAACGTTCTAAAAATCGTTCTTCATGACCTCCCTTCATTGGGTATTTCTCCTTTTCTTTTTGTTCTTCGAACAGTTTTCTAAGATCCTGTGCCATAGTTCTTACATTTTAATAGTTCTTTTAAAAGTCCCTTTCCTCTCAGTAAGCGGGTTCTACATGTGGTTTCTGGTAATTGCAGAACCTGGGAGATTTCGCTGTGATCATAACCTTCCATCAAAAACATCAATACCACATATTTATATTTTTCGGGTAATTGCTCAATGGCCGTTTTCACCTCATCAAGTGTAATACTCTCTTCAATCGTCCAATCTTCATCTGTTTCAATATGCATATAGCTCTCATCAAGCTCAACCAACTTTTGTTTTTTCGATTTTAAGAAATCAATACTTTTATTGATTACAATTCGTTTTAACCAAGCTCCAAAAGTCACTTCGCCATTAAACTGATGAATCTTTTGAAACGCCTTTATAAAAGCTTCTTGCAATACATCTTCTGCATCATCGGCATTCTTTAAAAATCGCATCGCTATACAAAACATACTGTCACAATATTGTTTGTAAAGCTTTAATTGAGCTTTACGGTTGTTGGCCTTGCACTGTTCTATAATGTCAATTTGAAACATTTGATTTGTTTCGATGGTGGTTTTGTTTGTTTTGTTATTGAACTGGTTTAAACTTTCTCTTTTACCTGCAAATACCACATTTTGCACCCATATCTTGTCATTTTTGCACCGTAGCTCTGCTATGCTGCTAAAAAATGACTTCATCTGGGCACAAAAGCCGATATTTTCGGTTCCAAACAAAAAGTTTAAACCAGTTCATTCTAAAGACGGTACAAATTTACCGATGTTGCAAAAAACGATTGTTTTTATCCCGATTTAAAAAACAATCTTTTGAAACAAGTTACTGTACATCCCAATTTTATTACGCTTATTGTACTTGATTACGGTGCTATTATCCAAATGATTATCTCAAAGATACAAAGTGTCTTGGTGCCTGTATCGGAAGGTATGCGGGAAGAACTTCAACTCAATTGCCCAGAACGTATTGAAACCCATGATAATTTATTACCTGCCAGAAAGCTGTACCACAATGCATCTACTTTTGTTTTTGGTATTGAACTCGTTTAAACTTTTTCTTTTACCTGCAAATATTCCATTTTGCACTCATATTTTGCCATTTTTCGTAGCTATGCTATGCTAATAAAAAATGACTTCATATGAGCACAAAAGCGAATATTTTCGGTTCCAAACAAAAAGTTTAAACGAGTTCATTGAATTAAAGCATATCAAACTAAAAAAACAGCTTAAATTAAAACTGATTTAGTAATTTAGAAGTATCCTAAAAACATAGAACACATGAAATTCTTAAAATGGTTTTTAATTGTAATTGCCGTATTAGCACTATTGGTAGCCTTTGTTGGTATGCCATATATGAAAACGCAGACTAAAAAACATAGTCCGCAAAAGACCGCTACCTATTCAGAAAATGGTATGGATATGACTATAAACTATTCTAGTCCGTCAAAAAAAGGAAGGGTTATATTTGGTGGTCTAGTGCCTTATGATGTGGTATGGCGAACTGGTGCCAATGAGGTCACTACTTTTACATCTGCATCTGATATTATGATAACCGATAAGAAATTGCCCGCTGGCACATATTCATTATGGACTAAACCAAAAAAAGAAAGCTGGACGGTAATCTTCAATAAAGAAGTACCTGATTGGGGGGTCACTATACTCAGCGGTGGAAAAGAAACTACAAGAAATGCCGAGCAAGATGTTTTACAGGTAGAAGTTCCTGTTGATAATATGTCGCAACCTGCCGAGTTTTTCACTGTAGGTTTTGAAGAAAAAGGACAGCTTTATCTAAGTATTTTTTGGGATAAGACTAAAGTAAGAGTCCCTATTAGCAATTAACATTGGGCACAGAAAAAAACACAGATTCAAAAAGTATTTCTAATATTCAAGGCAAACGTAAAATGCTGCCTTCTGTTGACGAACTCTGCAAGGGTATTTTCAAAGGTGACAAAGTGGCTTTGGCCAGAGCCATTACCCTAGTTGAAAGCACACAAATTGAAAACCTAAAAAAGGCAGATACTATTATCGAAAAATGCTTGGGCCAATCTACTGATAGTATTCGAATAGGCATAACAGGTGTACCCGGTGTAGGTAAAAGTACTTTTATTGAATCTTTTGGAAAACAATTGACATCTTTAGGGAGCAAAGTGGCCGTTCTTGCTGTTGATCCCACTAGCAGTGAAACAAAAGGCAGTATTTTGGGTGACAAGACCCGAATGCAAGAGTTGGTAAAAGATCCCAATGCGTTTATTCGCCCTTCGCCATCAGGAGTATCATTGGGCGGCGTAACCCGTAAAACCCGTGAAAGCATTATTCTTTGTGAGGCAGCTGGCTATGATATTATTTTAATCGAGACAGTTGGTGTTGGCCAAAGTGAAACGGCCGTTCATAGTATGGTCGATTTCTTTTTACTTCTGAAATTGCCTGGTGCCGGTGATGAATTACAAGGTATTAAACGTGGTATTATTGAAATGGCAGATGCCATTGTCATTAATAAAGCAGATGGCGATACCGTAAAAAAAGCCAAACTTGCCGAGGTTGAATTTACTCGGGCATTACAATTATACCCACCTAAAGAAAACGGATGGTTACCCAAAGTGTTGAGCTGTTCAGCACTTGAAAATAGAGGTTTAAATGATGTACGGACTATGATTTTCGATTATGTTACCAAACATAAGAAGTCTAACTTTTTTCAATTAAAAAGGCAACAACAAAACAAAAACTGGTTGTTACAAACGCTTGACGACCAATTAAAATTTCGATTTTATCAAGATGTAACTGTAAAAGCAGAACTTGAAAATATGATTCAAGAAGTGGTGAACAATAAAATATCGCCATTTAAGGCAGCAGAAAAGTTATTGTCAATACATAAAAATTAATACCTCTACTAAATAAAAGTATCTATTAACCTGAGTTCGATCAATAGCAATCTCACAGTGAGTAAATTACAATTTTTCGAAATAGCGTTTCACTAATAAAAACCCTAAATTTGCCACAACATCACATCTGATTTATGAGCGTTATTACCCCATCTTTACTTTCTATAGTTGTTCCCGTATACAACGAGCAGGACAATGTAGTTCTCTTGACCGAAAAGATACATGAAAGTCTTGTTGGGTATACCTATGAGATTATATATATTGATGATTTTTCTACGGATAAAACCCGTAAAGTGGTCAAAGATATGGCTGATGATACCGTTCATCTTATCGAATTAAAAAAGAACTACGGCCAAAGTTTGGCCTTGGCAGCAGGAATTGACCATGCTAGTGGTGAGTATATCATTACTATGGATGGTGACCTTCAAAATGACCCAAGCGATATTCCGCAAATGTTGTCACATGCGGTTACTGATGAATATGATGTAATAACTGGTATTCGTCAAAAAAGAAAGGATTCATTGGTGAAAAAGATACCTTCTAAAATTGCTAATTTTTTGGTGCGCCGCGTTACTAAATTAGACATTAAAGACAATGGGTGCGCACTCAAAGTGTTTACCAAAGATATTGCCAAAGAATTGAACCTATACGGTGAAATGCACCGTTTTATTACACTGCTGGCCCATTTGGAAGGAGCACAGATCAAACAAGTACCCGTAAAACACCATGCAAGACATACGGGGGTATCAAAATATGGTCTAGAGCGTATTTTCAAAGTAGTAGCCGATATGATGCTCTTACTTTTCATTAGAAAGTATTTTCAACGCCCCATTCACCTTTTTGGAATACTTGGAGTCTTATTGATTCTATTAGGAGGTATTATAAATATGTACCTATTAATTGTAAAATTTGGAATTGGAGAAGATATTGGCAATCGGCCTTTGTTAATATTTGGACTGATGTTTATTTTAGCGGGCATTCAGCTTTTCACCAT
>QILY01000204.1 GCA_003232155.1 Maribacter sp. | reverse complement strand
GAAGTGATTCCCATAAAACTTCATGGTCATTTTTGTTTTTTCCAGAGAACAACTTTCCCATTTTCATTTTTCATTTTAAAATAATCCGAGCCGTTCTCAATAATTTCAAAATCAACAATTTCATTTTTTATCGGTATACCGCTCGTTTCGACTAAGCGAACCTCTATATTATAATTATGATTCTTTCTTAAGTCGAATCTGTAAGTTTCAAAACCTAGATGATTAACCACAATTTCATTCAATTTTTTTGATTTTTTCAATTTGACACAAGCCATACCACTCGAATCTGTTCTGACACCTATCTTTTTATCTAAATCAATGATTACAGTGGCATTGGGCAATAATTCATCACTAAAATTCATTATTTTAAAATTGAAGTGAATTGAATCATTTTTGTTCTCCCAATATGTATGTTTGTGATACGGGGCCTCCTTTGGTTCAGTTCGATTATAGACCAGTTCCAAAGTTCTTTCATTCATCTTATATTCTCCCTTTCCATATTTTTCAACTCCCAAGTGCCCTGTATGTTCATATTCAAATACACCTGCTTGGTCAAATTTCAAGCAGGTCTTAAAATCCTTTAACCCATATTCCAAACAATATGTGCCAGAAAGTTGAAATTGAGAATAAATATTTAGCGATACAAGTACGAATAAAAGAGATAAATATGCTTTAACATTTCTTTCCTTTAGCTTCTTTGTTTCCATTTTGTTCATTTTCAAGAATTTTTTTTATTTTATTCCTTTCTTTAGGATCAGGCACTAATTTCTTAAAGGAATCTGTTTCAATTAAGCTACCATTACCATCAGTATAATAAAGACCTCCAAAAGCCATGGAATAATAATAGTTCCAACCGAGATTTCCACCTCCGCCATGTTTTTTGTCCCATTCATATAATGAATATGCCATGGCGTTCACATATTGTGCCATAAATTCATGATGGAATCTATTGGGGTCTATGTCTATGTCGTAACCGTTGTCCTTGCCATAATCTTCAATTCCATTTCTAAAATCAAAATCTAAACTAGAGTTTTTGTCTAGTATATAGGCATGTACCGATTCATGTATCATAGTTCGGGCAATGGAAAGTTTAGTGGCATTCTTGAGGTAATTATCAGATATTGTTGTCACAACTTCCCCTGACCTTGTTTCCGTTAATCCATTTCTATTGGGTAAAGAACCATTTTGAATTGTATAATCCGTGTATTTAGAATCATTAAATAGCCTTAAGATACTTTCAGAAAAATTAAGTTCAGTAGGATCATTGGGTATCTGTATTTCTGGTTTCAATGGATCATCCCTGTAAAGGTTGTCATGTAATTGTGTAAATATATTGTTTGCACACGAGTTTGTAAGCTCGTTGTCGATTCTATAATCAAAACCCAGTTCATCAATATCCCGTTGAATAATTTCATCCCTACGTTTATATAGGTCGGCTACAAAGGTACCACAATTATCAATTGCCCATTGTGGGTCCGGGTCATTACAATGATCTACATAAACCTTTATTTTTTAGCAACTGCTTTTACTCTAAAAAGGTGCAATCATCAACAATAACCAGCTTGGCCTTTGCCACAGAGGCTATATCCTTTTTATAATCGATTTGAATTATATGCCATTGCTTTTTAGGGTCAAAAGTATTTTCGTACAATATTTTAACAATAGAATCAGAGGATAGTGCATTAAGATCCTTAATCTCATCAGTATCCATTGATTTAAAATCATTATAGCTAAATACGTAGCTTTCACTATTGGAAACTCTAATTCCAAATTCTTTTCTATTCCCGATTCTATTGATGAATTTTAAGGGTAAACGGTTATACGAGTTTACTAGGCTATCAAATTTTCTTTTATCGGATCTTCCAAAATTAGATCCCTTATAGATATTATTGGCAATTTTGTCCAATTCAAAATCATTTGAAAATAAATACATGTAGCTTTCCCAATCAATATCAGTGGTACTGTCTTTATTCAAATCAAAAACTATATAGATATCATCATCTTTAATAATTTTATTTTTAATTTCTTTAAAATAAATTATCCCGATCGAGAAAAGAAAAAGAACAATAATCAGCAAGATTTTCTTTAGCATAATATTCGTTTAATTACATTTCAAACCTTTGTTCCTTGCTTTATCAATTGCAGATTGTATTTCACTATCGGTCACTCCTGGGTCGCGAAACTGTTTTGGTATGCCGTTCCATGCCAAATTTTTATAGAAACTGTCGCTCTCTTTAGCTCCATCATATTTTTTCAGAGCGTTTGACAACGGTGTAATATATTCTTCGGCCATAATTGCGTGCTGTAGCTCCTTACCCTTGGTTTTCTCAATATATTTTGAAAAAATCGTAATAAAAGATTCTTGGCCGTCACTACGCATCTGTTTTCTAAGTAGCGCATGTATACTCTCATGGATTAAAGTCCTGGCAATTTCTATTGGTGACCTATTAGAAATCATGTTGGGGTTTAGTGTGATTTCGAAATTTATCGGGGATATAGTCCTTGTTAGTCCTGAAACTCCTTCTGGTAATTCTCCTAATCTATAAGTTAAAAAATGTTCTTTATAGTTCAAATCTTTATTAAATGCGATATATGTATTTTGCATAATTCCTAAATCTGTTATAGTAGTTCTCAAAAGTTTTTCATACACACATTCAGCCTTTCCGGTAAGCTCGTTGATGATCTTGTCATCAAGACCCAGTTCATCAATATGCCGTTGAATAATTTCATCCCTACGTTTATATAGGTCGGCTATAAAGGTACCACAATTATCAATTGTCCATTGT
>QILY01000253.1 GCA_003232155.1 Maribacter sp. | reverse complement strand
TAGAAGATTAGAAGAAGAAAATTTATGAAGCACATCAGAAACTTCTGTATTATCGCCCATATCGACCATGGCAAAAGTACCTTGGCGGATCGTTTGCTTGATTTTACCGGTGCGGTTACCGAACGCGAGAAGAAAGATCAGCTACTTGATAGTATGGATTTGGAACGTGAACGGGGTATCACAATAAAAAGCCATGCCATTCAAATGGAATATACGTATCAAGGGCAAGAATATGTACTCAATTTGATCGATACTCCCGGTCACGTTGATTTTTCATATGAAGTTTCTCGTTCAATTGCGGCCTGTGAAGGTGCGCTTTTAGTTGTTGATGCCGCCCAAAGTATTCAAGCCCAGACTATAAGTAATCTTTATTTGGCCCTCGAAAATGATTTGGAAATCATTCCAGTTTTAAATAAGGTTGATCTGCCCAGTGCAAACCCCGAAGAAGTTACCGATGATATTGTAGACCTTTTAGGCTGCGATGCAGAAGAGATAATACCAGCAAGTGCAAAGACGGGTATTGGTATTGAAGAAATATTGAATGCCATTATTGAGCGTGTTCCCGCTCCAAAAGGCAATCTCAATGAATCATTACAGGCTTTGGTCTTTGATTCTATATACAATCCTTTTCGTGGGGTCGAAACGTATTTTAGGGTCATTAATGGAGAAATTAAAAAAGGGCAAAAAATAAAGTTTGTTGCTACTGATAAAGATTATTTTGCTGATGAAGTAGGTATTTTAAAATTGACCCAACAAATTAAGGAAAGCATAAAAGCCGGTGATGTTGGGTATTTGATTACAGGGATAAAAGATGCTCGCGAAGTAAAAGTAGGAGATACTATTACCGATGCTGCAGATCCTACAAAAAATCCTATTAGTGGTTTTGAGGATGTAAAACCAATGGTTTTTGCGGGAATTTACCCCGTAGATACTGATGAATTTGAGGAGCTGCGTGCATCGATGGAAAAATTACAATTGAACGATGCTTCCTTGGTTTTTGCTCCTGAAAGTAGTGCAGCACTTGGTTTTGGATTCCGTTGTGGTTTCTTGGGGATGCTTCATATGGAAATCATTCAAGAACGTTTAGAACGCGAATTTAATATGACGGTCATTACCACCGTACCCAATGTTAGCTATCATGCTTTTACAAGAAAAGACCCCGATACCCCATTGATCGTAAATAACCCTACCGATTTGCCCGACCCTTCTAGTATTGACAGGGTAGAAGAACCTTATATCAAAGCCACCATTATTACAAAAGCAGATTTTGTAGGAAATGTAATGTCACTTTGCATTGAGAAAAGAGGGCAGATTACCAATCAAACCTATTTGACCACAGAGCGTGTTGAGCTCAACTTTGATATGCCCTTGGCTGAAATCGTTTTTGATTTTTATGACCGTTTAAAAACCGTTTCTAAAGGCTATGCCTCTTTTGATTATACGCCTATTGGTATGCGAACATCTAAATTGGTTCGTGTAGATATTTTATTGAACGCACAACCTGTTGATGCGCTTTCTGCTTTGATACATGCCGATAACGCCGTAAATATTGGTAAAAAGATGTGTGAGAAATTAAAAGAACTCATTCCCCGTCAACAATTCGATATTCCTATTCAAGCTGCTATTGGCGCAAAGATTATTTCAAGGGAAACCACTAAAGCCTTACGTAAAGATGTTACGGCCAAATGTTACGGGGGTGATATCTCACGTAAACGTAAGCTCTTGGAAAAGCAGAAAAAAGGTAAAAAACGTATGCGCCAAGTGGGTAATGTTGAGGTGCCACAAGAAGCGTTTATGGCGGTGTTGAAGTTGAATGATTAATTTTATTCATCGCTATTACTTGCATTGTAGTATCTTTCACCTTCAATGAATTTTTAATGGAAGCCAAGGCCAATCCTTTTAAAACCATATTGTTCGGATTTGCATTCTCGCCATCCCTAAGAGTAAATGTGCTTGAAACTACGCGTATTGCGCATTTTTTTAATGCAAAACTAATATTGCTACATGCTGGAGAAAAAACATCCGAAAAATCAGAAAAGATAAACTCCATTTTAAACGAGGTTGAATTTAAAGACCCCGCTGTTGAAATACGATGGGGAAAAGGTAACCCGTACAACATCATTATGGACACCTGTCAAAACTCTAATATTGATTTACTTATTCTTGGAGCAATGCAACATGAAAATATGTTTCAATTTTATGTTGGATCTATTGCTCGAAAATTAACGAGAAAAGTTTGCTGCTCAATACTTTTATTAATAAGACCATCTGCAGAACGTGTGCCTTGTAAAAATGTAGTCGTCAATGGTCTGGATGCTCCCAATACCCCTTTAGCCATAACCAATGCCTTTTATGTAGCCAATGCACTTGGAGCACAACAATTAACTATTGTTGAAGAAATATTACAAAAAGAAATCCATGTAACTGTAGAAGATGATAAATCGCTTAAGAAAGCAAATATTATAAAAGAACGTTTAAAGCAACGTGAAGAATCACGAGTTCGAAAAATCATTTCTAAGCTGCCTGCCTCTTTCACCAAAGAAGTGAGTGTAAAGACTCAAAGTATTTTTGGAAAAAGGGGATATTCAATCGGTCATTATGCCGAAGTGGTGAGGGCTGATTTGCTTGTGATGAATGCACCCGTTAAAACTGGCCTTTGGGATCGTATTTTTCCACATGACATCGAATATATATTATCTGATTTACCAACCGACTTATTGATTATCCGTAACTAAAAATTTGTCTGCAAAAACTACCCATACAAAAAGCTTTATAAGCACCTTGCC
>QILY01000093.1 GCA_003232155.1 Maribacter sp. | reverse complement strand
AAATGTGTGTAACTTTTAAGTAGGTACCATTTTTAATATATTTGTATATCGCAACTACAAATGAAATCAGAAACCGACTTATTGAAAGCTTAATGGCAATCAATGACCTGGAGTATCTTAAGGCACTTGAAGGTATAGTGAAATCTTCAAATATTGGCCGTTCCAAAATACCACTTACTGAAGAACAAAAAAATATGTTAGCCATGAGTGATGAAGATATTAATAACGGAAGAGTCATAGACCAGGAAACCCTAAATAAGAAGGAACTTGAAGGGCTCGTAAAAAGATAGTTTGGACCGAAACAGCTGCCAGACAAAGAAATAATATTCTGCAATATTGGGCTGAACGCAATCAATCAAATTCATACTCTTTAAAGCTACTTGAGATTAGTGATCAAAAAACAAAATTGATTGCTAAGAATTCCAAAATGTATAGATTTTCAGAACATCCCGGCACAAGAGTAGCATAAATGGGACATTTTAGTATCTACTACAAAATTGATATGAAGACAATTATCGTAACTGCCTTTTGGGACAATCGAAAGGATTTCAAATAGTTGCTTCAGGAACTAGAGAATTAATCAGCTGCTATTTAATATAGCGTCGTATTATAGAACTGAGAAAATTGTTATATAATGGCCTGTGTTATGCGGTGCCCGCCAAAGTAGAACGGAGGAGGGTTAAGATAGCTTTGGGATCTGCGGGGGGCATATTTCTTCTTTTAAAGGGAGGGAAGTAAAGAGTTTTTATTAGGGTGGGATGGAACACTCTTTTGGCATCCTTGGGTTGTACGAGGGATTTGAGCAGATGACAAATGTGTCTGGAATTTGCGGCTGGTTTAATTTCGCAATCTCAATTGTAACAACAATTAATCTTCATTTCTCCGCCCATGCCCGATTAGTGCGTGAGGGATAACAGTGGAAATCCCGTATGGAATAGCAGGGGGGGTCGAAATTGTAACGGATAGCCCGACCCGAAGGGTCACACCCAAAATACAATATAATTCCTCTCCAAATATTGTATCTCATATTGTGAGATAATCAACTTCAATTCGTTACCTTCGACATTCATCAATTTAAAAGGGATTGAACAGAATAAAAGCAGTGTTGGAGGAGAAGGGGATTACACAAACGTGGTTGGCGGAACGGCTCGGCAAAAGTTATAATATGGTCAATGGATATGTCCAAAATAGAAGGCAACCGAGTTTGGAAATGCTATTTCAGATTGCGGAACTTCTGGGGGTGGACGTAAAGGATTTGATTGACTCAAAAGTGAAAAAAGGATAATGGCAATATTATCCGAAAAAGCATAAAAGACTGGATGGAAATATTTGAAAACACAAAATTAGAGGCTCAGGCACTCAGATCAAACAGATCGTGAACGATCAGATGGTTATGGTTTAAATAGTTACATAATGAAGCGAGTTAAAAAATTATTTGATTAAGCGCAACTATATGACACACAACCCAATCAGACAGTTAAAATATTTGAGACAAACACTTTCGCAAAACAAAAAACCACTTGGTTTTTTTCTTGGGGCAGGATGTCCATTAGCGGTTCAAATGCCAAAAAAGAAATGGCCTCTCATTCCAGATATTGCAGGCCTTACAACGTTTGTAAGTGATGAATTGAAAGGAACGGACTCGAAAAAAAGCAGCTTTGATATTTTAATAGTCGAACTAATAAAGGCAAGGGAGAATGATGAAACCATTGATAAATCAATAGCTGACAAACCCAATATCGAAGATATATTAAGTTTTGTTCGTGCTTTAAAGCAAGTTTCAATTGGTGCAACAGATGTGCGAGGATTAAAAGAATCTGACTTAACAGATTTGGAAAAAAACATTTGTAAAAAAATAGTTGAGAAAACAAGTGTTCCACTTCCCAGTAAAGAAACTCCTTATCATCAGCTTGCACAATGGATACATCTCATTGACAGGGGCGATTCACCCATAGAGTGTTTTACAACAAATTACGATTTACTTGCAGAACAAGCATTTGAAGAAACAGGCGTAGCATATTTCGATGGTTTTGTTGGTGCAAGACAACCCTTCTTTGATTTAAGAGCAATCGAGGACACACTTATACCAAAACATTGGACAAGACTTTGGAAAGTCCATGGCTCTATAAACTGGTATTTTAATTCAAATCATGAAATTTACCGTTCCACGGAAATTAAGGAAGATGATTCGTGCATTATAGATCCATCACATTTGAAGTATGATCAAAGCAGGAAAATGCCATATTTAGCTTTGATTGACCGATTGAGTTCATTCCTCCGACAGACTTCAGCCATTTTAATTACAAGTGGATACTCCTTTGGTGACAAACATCTGAACGATACAATTGTAAATGCTTTAAAAGCAAATCCAACGGCAATGGTTATTGCGTTGTTGCACGATATATACTCAAGTAAATATGAAAAAGCATTTACCTATGCAAAAAGTCGTTTCAATTTGAGCGCATGGACTTTTGACGAAGCAGTTATAGGTGGACAACAAGGAAAATGGAAAGTATTAAAACCCGATGGACTGGAGGATGAAAATTCAGGAAATGCAATAGTTCCAATTCCTGAAACAATTAAAGGTGCCGATGGCAAAGATGTGACGATTGATCAGCACCAATTAGAACTTGGAAATTTTGCGAAGTTGGGAGATTTTCTTCAAGCACTAATTGGAGAAAACCAATTTAAAATAGAAAAAGAAGACGATGCAAAGTAAGTCGACATACTTAGGGTCAGTTCAAGATGTAAATGGAACAACCGTTGGTGTTACTCTTGCTAATGAGTCACTTTC
>QILY01000087.1 GCA_003232155.1 Maribacter sp. | reverse complement strand
AAGATATATTTTATATTAAACTCGTCTTGAGTTTTTGTTTGGAACCAAGGTTTTCGGTTTTTGTACTCCAATGAAGGTTTTTTTGAGCAGCTTAGCCATAGCTATGGTGTGGGAAGAAGACGAAATTAGAGTGCTAAATATGAAAATTGTAGGTAAAAGAGAAACTCAAGACAAGTTCATCTGCTTATTCTTGACCATTTTTGATGCAGATTGAGGCAAAATCAACGATATTAGCAAGGCAACTTGAAGCGATTTAAACGAAAATATGCACAAAAAGGGACGTAAAAAAACACCGACAAATCTTCGTGAACTACAAAATACTTTGTTCTGATATAGATGGCACTTTACTTTCTACCAAAAGTGATGTATCTGACTTTACCATATCTGAAATTGCCAGAATCAAAAAAATGATACGTGTTATTTTAGTATCTGCCCGTATGCCGCAATCCATGATTTATCTACAAGAAAGGCTGTGTATTGAAAACCAACCTATTATTTGCTATAACGGGGCTTTGGTACTTGACAGAACAAGAGAAGTATTTTCAGAGGTTATAAATTTCAATATCGTTGAAAAAGTCTATCAATTTGCTGAAAAATATGAAATTAAATTAGGTCTGTATCATAATCGGGAATGGTATGTAGAAGAAACTTCAGAACGTGTACAGAAAGAAATTAACTACACCCGAACAGAACCCGTATTTAGACCCACATCAACTACTTTAACTGATTGGAAAGAACGTAACATCAGTGCGCATAAAATCATGTTAATGTGCACCAAAAATTCTGCAGATACCATATTTACTACACTTATAAGTCAATTCAGTAAGCAAATGCGTATTTACCGCTCCAATGATACACTTATAGAACTTGCTCCAAAATCGGTGTCTAAATTATCAGCAATTCAATTATTATTAGCAAAAAATGAATCCCTTGTCGATGTGATTTCCTTTGGTGATAATTATAATGATATTGAAATGCTTCAAGCCTCTGGTCTAGGGGTTGCTGTTGGTAATGCAAGAACTGAAGTCAAAACAATTGCTAATCATATTACCTTAAAGAATACAGAAGATGGTGTAGCTCACTTTATAAAACAACATCTTATTTAAGTATATTTGAAAAAGAACCTAATTATACTTTCATGACCGAAAAACTCTTGCCAGAACCTCTAATTACCGATGATACTGTCTTATTTGGACTTTTAGCACTTAGCCTGGGCTTTATTTTTTATACATCATCAATAAAAACAGGGTTTTGGAAAAAATTCTATTCAATTGTTCCTGCAGTTTTAATGTGCTATTTATTACCTGCGTTACTCTCCTCATTTGGCGTAGTTGCTGAAGAATGGCATACCGTTAATGAATTGGGCGAAGCAACCAAACATGGCTCTAGATTGTATTATATGGCAAGTAGGTATTTACTGCCAGCTGCTTTAGTACTAATGACGTTAAGCATTGATTTAAAAGCAATTACTAATTTAGGTTCAAAAGCACTGATTATGTTTTTGACAGGCAGTGCCGGTATTATTATTGGCGGGCCTATCGCAATTTTAATTGTTTCTGTTTTTTCTCCGGAATCTGTTGGAGGTAATGGTTTTGATGCTATTTGGAGAGGACTTTCTACTATTGCGGGAAGCTGGATAGGTGGTGGGGCCAACCAAGCTGCCATGTATGAAATTTTTAAATATACGCCTGAAAAATATGGTAGTATGGTACTCGTTGATATTTTCGTGGCTAACGTATGGATGGCCATTATTTTATTAGGAGTGGGAAAAACAGAACGTATTGACCGCTGGCTAAAAGCCGACACTTCGGCCATAGAGAAATTAAAAATCAAAGTAACCGAATTTACAGAACGAATTACCCGTGTACCAACTTTAGGTGATTATATGATTATGCTTGGGCTTGCTTTTACAGCTGTAGGCATATCCCATTTTTTTGGAGGTCATATCAGCACATATCTCAAAGAAAGTATTTCAGCAGTTGCCGACCCTACCAATTTCTTATCCTTTCTAGGTTCTGGATTCTTTTGGATGGTGGTCATAGCAACAACAGTGGGCATTGCTTTATCGTTTACCAAAGCAAAAAATTATGAAGGCGCAGGAGCTAGTAAAGTAGGTGGTATGTTTATTTATATTTTGGTAGCTACTATAGGGATGAAAGTAGATTTAGGTAGAGTTTTGGAAAACCCCGGACTCATAGCCATAGGTTTTATATGGATATCAATTCATGCTGGCCTAATGATTTTTGTCGCCAAATTAATAAAGGCACCATATTTTTTCTTGGCAGTAGGAAGCCAAGCCAATATAGGTGGTGCCGCGTCTGCACCAGTAGTGGCCGCTGAATTTCACCCTTCATTAACATCAGTAGGAGTATTATTAGCTGTTTTCGGGTATGTTGTGGGTACCGGGGGCGCGTTGTTTTGTGCGTATTTGATGGAAGTAGCTTCTAGTTTGTAAACATCTACCGTAAAACTTCAGCATTTGATTCAAAAAATTTACTGATATTTGCCGCACATAAATATAAGTATGAAAAAAGTACTGTACGCCTTCACTATTCTCCTATCAATTTCTGCTTGTGGAGATAGCATTACTGAAAATACGATGACGGTATCAGGTCAAGTAAAGGGCTTAAAAAAAGGAACCTTGTATTTACAACATGTTCCCGATTCAGTATTAGTAGTTATAGATTCTTTACAAGTTGACGGAAATGGTAGCTTTAGTTTTCAGACCGAATTAGAGAGTCCTGAAATTTTTTATCTATATCTAGATAAAAAAGATAATAATGATATCAATGATCG
>QILY01000090.1 GCA_003232155.1 Maribacter sp. | reverse complement strand
TATCCGGCATATTTTTAACTATCGCTGCTACGGTAAAGGGTCGCTCCTCTCCATTAATCTGAATATTCAAAGTCTTACCAACACTTTTGTTTGTCCCAAATAATTTTTCTGCAGTACTCTCAGTGACCACCACGGATGACAAAGCCTGCAAAGGGTCATTTTGATTTCCTTCAGATGCAGGAAATGTGAACATTGAAAAGAAATCGGCATCCACCCAGATCCCATCCAAATTGAAGTGTCAAGGCATTATCTTGCAATACCCTTGTAATTTTATCGACACCTGGCACTTCGTCCTGCAATGCCTTAGCAAAAGGTGTGGGTTGACTTGTACCCGCTTCTTGTCCCTTGGTGGTTTGCTGTATCGTATATACTTTGTAGATCTTGTTGCCATTTTCATGAAAACTTTCAAAAGACAATTCAAAAAATGCTGCCATGGATAATAAAATGGCGGCAGCAAAAGCGATAGAAAGACCAACCACATTAATGAAGCTAAGAGTCTTATCTTTCCATAAGTTTCTCCAAGCAATTTTTAGGTAGTTTTTAAACATGATTGTTAGTTTTTTAAAATTTACTTAAACTATTCATCTCTCAATGAGTCAACCGGATTAGCAACTGCCGCCCTAAAACTCTGCCAACTCACCGTCAACAATGTGATGACTAAAGCAGTTGCTCCCGCGAGGGCAAATATCCACCAACTCATGCTTGTTTTATAAGCAAAGCCTTCCAGCCATTTGCTCATGGCATACCACGAAATTGGTACGGCTATAATAAATGCAAGACCGACCCATTTCACAAAATCTTTGTTTAAAAGAGACAGGATTTGAGTGATCGTTGCACCATTTACCTTCCGAATACCAATTTCCTTTTTACGTTGCACTACTGTATACGAAGTAAGCCCGAATAACCCCATAGATGCAATTAATATGGCCAAAACAGTAAAAATCTGAAATGCAGACCCAAAAGATTTATCCTCTTTGTACTGGGCTTCGAATTTCTGATCTAAGAAGGTATAATTAAAAGTACTCTTTGGAAAAATCCTAGTCCATTCCGATTTGATTTGGGCAATAGAAGATTCCAAACGCGACACAGAAGCAGCAGATGCATCTAGTTTAACCAGCAGGTTATCTACATTACTATCGTATCGAATAACCATGGGCAGTATGGAACTTTTCAATCCAAAATGATAGTAATCTTTAATCACTCCAGAAACCCGCCATTCATTATTTCCCCAAAACCCTAATGTTTTATTTAGAATTTCTTCAGGGGGTGAAATACCCATAGTTTTTAAAAATGTTTCATTCACTACAACTTGATTTCCCTCCCAATCGGTTGATGGAAGAAAAGTACCGCCAACCAAAAATTCTATGTCCACCAAATCAAAATAGTCGGGCTGGGCATGGTAGGTATAAAATAGTTTTTCATCTTCTTTTCTTCCGTCCGGCAATAATATTCCACGCGTAGAGGATAGATTATCAAAACTATCGCCAGGGTAGGTTTCAGCAATAGCAACTTGTTCAATAAAAGGTAATTTTTTAAGCTCCTCTTCCAAAACTTTAAAGTCATTGACGACCAAAGAATCTGGCTTAGTGGTTACCACTTCACCTTTTAGCGCCACAACTTGATTAATGTTAGCTCCTATGGGTTTGCTTTCTAGAAAATTGATTTGTTTGGTTACAACAATGGTGCCGATTAATAAAACAATTGTTGCTAAAAACTGAGTGACAATAAGACCCTTTCGGATAGCTAAACCTTGTGATGAAGTCTGTATTTTTCCTTTTAATGCTTTTACAGGTGAATAACTACTTAATAGTATTGCCGGATATAAGCCAGCTAGAATCATACCCAATAATATAAAAAGAAAGTAAGGTAAAAAAGCGCTAATATTAGTTAAGCCCACGCTAAGTTCCTTCCCCGTAATATTATTATATAATGGCAATAGTATCGCTACCAAAATCAACGAAATTGAAATAGCAATAAAATTCAATAAAATAGATTCGATTAAAGATTGGATGACCAATTCAGATTTATGTGCGCCGGACACCTTACGGATACCAGTCTCTTTTGCCCGCTCCATTGATTTTGTTGCCGAAAGGTTGACATAATTTAGCCAAGAAAGTATAAGGATAATAAAAGCAATGGCCATTAAGAATTTGGTTCGGGTTACACTACCGTTCGCCGAAACTTCATAAGGCTTATTGGAATAAAGGTGAATATCTTCAATCGGTTCTATATTGTGTCTTTCTTCTTTGTCTTCTTCTATATCGCTATTAATTATTTTTTGGCGTAACAAGTTTGGGTTGGCATTTGAATCTACTTTTAGATAGGTATAGTAGTTGTTCATGTTCCAATTGAGTTCATGTATTCTTGGACCATAATCTGTCCAAGTTTTTTCAGTCTCGTAAGAAATTAAGAATGAATTTCTGAAGTGGGCAGTTTTTGGAACATCGGCCATTACACCAGTTATGGTAAGAACAGCTTCTTGGCCATCTCTAAAAGCTGAAATTGTTTTTTGCAAAGGATCTTCATTACCGAACAACTTTTGCGCAAATGATTTTGAAAGAACGATAGAATTCGGCTCCGAAAGAACAGTTTCCTTACTACCTTTTAATAATGGGTAATTGAAAATATCAAAGTAAGACGGGTCGGCCAATGAGCCCAAAGGTTGCTCCAATATGTGCTCACCTAATTGAAAAGTCATCTTTTCGAAGTAGAAGAACCGAACATAATCCAAAACTTCTGGAAACTCTTTTTTCAAAGAAGGCCCAGATAAATTATAAGTCTGGGCATCCCCAGGCACAAAAGCATTACCTTCAAGATAGTCCATGTAGGTTCTATATACATTCTCAGAACCTTCAAATTTGTCATAGCTACGTTCGTAATTCACGTAAAGCATTATCAGAACAAAAGAAGCAATACCAATAGCTAAACCAAAAATGTTTATAAAGGAGTAGAGCTTGTTCTTGAGTAGATATCTTGTCGCAATTTTTAGAAATAGTTTGTACATGGTATTCTTCTTAAAATCTTTTATTCGGTTCGTAAACTTTTTACTGGATT
>QILY01000152.1 GCA_003232155.1 Maribacter sp. | reverse complement strand
TTTTGGCCTTTTCCTTGTCCGTTCGTTCCTTCTTTTCCTGGGTTTCCTTGTTCGCCTTGGCCTTCGCCTCCTTCTCCTCCACTATTGCCTTGGCCTGGTTCACCACTAGGTTTTTTTCCGTTGCCTCCTTTTCCTTCGCCATCACCTTCTCCTTCTTTACCTTCACTGTCGTTTTCGCCCCCTTCACCTTTTTCTCCTTTGCCCTGGCCTTTCATTTTTCCTTGTAACTCTCCTTGACTTTTAATAATATCAGGCAATTGAAAGCCTTCACCTTGACCCGAGCCTGATCCCGATTGCATACTCTCTTGCATATTATCTAAAAGTTTGGCTAGAAAATCGGCCAGGCTATTTGATGCACTAAACACATATTTTTGATAAGAAACTCCTTGGTATATTTGATTTTCAGCAATGCTTTCCAAAGACTTATCAATATTATAATACACCTCTGTTATTTGCTCATTTACAAACTCTGAAAGTTCTGCGCGCCTCAAGGAAAGTGCAAAAAGACTATCATCGACATGTTCAAACAAGCCCCTTAACTCTTGCTGTTTGCGGATAGTACCTGAAAACTGGGGTGTCTCGAAATCCGCTTCTTTCAAGTCATTGAATAAATTTTCTTGTTTAAATGAAAAGGTGACCAAATTGTCAAGAATCTGTCGTAGCATTTCAGCATCTTCGGTAATGGTGGAACCGCCGCCGCCAGCAGAAGATTTCTGCAACTGCTCGCTCATCTCTTTCATTTTCTGTGCTGCCGATTTTTGTTTTTGTGATGCCTTATCAGAAGCTTCTTGCTTTTCTTGTTCATCAGATGATTCGTTCCCTTCTTTTTTTAACTCTTCGGAAGCCTGTTGTTGGTCATTTTTTACACCGTCCTCTTTTTTTTGGCTAATATCAATATCCAAAGGCTTCTTTAAATCGGCGTTATCTTTTTTGAGCTCGTTCAATTCTTCTGCAAGCTTATCGAACTCTCTATTTAATTCTTCTTGTTCTTCACTTTTCTTTTCCGCATCTTTATTCTCGGCAGCAGCATCTTGTTTTTCTGCCAACTTCTCTAGATCTTTAGCCAATTGTGCTGCTTTTTCGGTAACATAATACCGTTTTGTCAATTCTAACAACTGCTCTAAACTACGCTCGCTGTTCTTTTGGTTTTTGGCAATTTCTTCCAGCTTTTTCTTTAAATCTTCCCTATCTATCTTATCTGCAATTTTATTTAATTCCTCTAACAGCTTCTCATTCTTCTTTGCTTGTATTTCTTGCCGTTCTAAACGTTCTTTCAACAGCTCATTAAGCTTATCATCAGTTTCTTTTTTTTCTAAGTTCTCTTTTAACTGTCTACTGAATTTCTGCATCATATTTTCCTGTCGCTGTTGCTTCTGCAAAAAGTCTTTGATTTGGTTTTTATCATTAAAGCTCAACTTGTTCTTCTCTTTCTGTTCTTGATTGATCTCCCGTAAGATTTCCTTTTGCTCTTTAAACTTCTCTAGAGAACGATCAAGATTCTTAATAATAGACTGCTGAGATTCTAACTCTTTGTTTTTTAATTGGTTATCATCTAATAATGCCATGCTGAATACTTGGCTTTTTGATGTTTTACCTTTATGAATAGCATCATTGTCAGTAGCTTCAAAATAATAACTATAGTTTTTACCCGTATCAAGATTAAGTCCTGAGGGAAACGTATAATAAAACTGGTTAAAATTTGAATTTGGTGTACTTAAGGCCAATACTTGCTTGTTGCCTATTTCATCATCGGAATACCAAACCAAAGCAATTTTATTCAGCTTATAGTCATCGGAAGCTTCGCCTATATAATACAATATATTCGGATTCAAAGAATCTATTACCTGCTTGGCCTTAATGCTTGGGTACGCATCTTTTATTACCGTGAACTCATAGTCCAATTTTTCATAGTCCGCAACATTTTCGTTGGAAGTCGATAATTGGTACGGGAAATTGTTGTACACCCTCTTTGACAGTTCAAAAGCCTCACCCCTTTTATCAAACAACAAAGTAGTGTCTTTTGCAAGCAAATGAATGCGTTCGGTATATTTTCCGTTAATCTGCCAAGTTACTTTTGTTCCTTCAGGAAAAGTTGCGTTACCTGTACTCTCTATAACCTCAGAAGATTTCTGTGTATACTTTGGATAATCTAAAACCAATTTGAAATTTTGAATAGATGGTGTTACCAAAGCTTCTAAGGTATACCCCCTTGATACTACTTCAGCTGCTTCAAAACTAAAATCAGTAGTTTGTAAAGGTGGCGAAAAGGTATATTGATAAATACCATTCTGCTCTTGTAGCAATAGTTTTTTACCCTCAATAGTAATAAAAACAGACTCTGGTCGGACATCGCCTTCCGTAGTTACAAAAATGGTATGGGGTTTTGTATTCAAAACCTTAAGCTTATTCGTTAGTAACTTAAAAGAAAATGGTGCAGGTGGTTCATAGGCCAAATCATAATTCACCACCCTGTTGTATGAGCCGAAAAAAGAATTCCAATTCCCGCTTATCCAAAGCAAGCCCAGAACTACAGCCGGAATGGCCAAATACTTTAGGTATTTTATGTTTTCCTTAAGATCAACTGCATTGGTAAAGGGGATTGGTCTGAGCTTTTCTGAACGTTGATCTATACTAGCTAGCAACAATTCAGACTGATTGGTATCATCCTTTAAATCCAACAAATTGTATAGCTTATCCCCCACATTTGGAAAATGCCTGCCTATAATCAGTGAGGCCTGCCTATTACTTATGCCCTCTTTCAATTTAAACAAATAGAATATAGGGGTGAGTATGTATCTAAACAAGAGGTAAAGTTCTACGGCCACAAAAACAAATAGTAAGA
>QILY01000009.1 GCA_003232155.1 Maribacter sp. | reverse complement strand
GAAAATATTTACATTGAAACACTGCGTGTAATCTTATTGTACGCAGTGATTTCTCCTTAAATACCTATAAAGTTTTGCGGATTTAAGGTAATATAAGAAATTCTTATTCCTTAAAAAATATCAATTGGTATTTTCTATGTAAAACGCCTTCTGTTAAGGCGTTTTAAGCCTTTTTGAAATCTTTAGAGGTAATTGACCAGAGCAGCTCTATAATTCTTCAATCACGGCCATTTAAAGAAGAAATACATAAAAAAGGAGTTGTAGGCGTATGGAATGTTAATTTAACTCGTCTTATCCGATGAAATTAAAACGATATGAAAAAAATTATAATAATTTTTATATTTCTTATCAGTACAAATCTTTTGGCTCAAGATAACATTGTATCTGAATTAAGGTTTACGGGTTTAAAACGTACAAAAGAGTCTTTTATAGAGCGATTGATAAAAACAAAGGCAAATTCGGTTTATGATTCCGTTTTGGTTGCTGAAGATATAGAGCGCCTAAAACGACTTCCTGGAATTGCAAGTGCATCCTATTCTGTAGAAAAAAATGGGGAGAGTACTGTTTTAGTGTATAATATTGTAGAGAATTTTACCATAATTCCCGGTTTGCGTATTGCAACTGCTAATGATGGTAGTTTTGCCTATCGAATTTCAGTTTTTGAATTCAACCTCTTTGGTAACAATCAGCTTTTTGGCGGATTTTATGAAAAGAACGTTTTCGATTCCTTCGGTCTTTTTTGGGAACACCCTTTTTTGTTCAGTGATAAATTGGGTATCGGGCTCAATTACCAAGATCGTACTACTGAAGAACCTGTTTTCTTTACCCTCGGAGAAAAAGATTATCGTTTTAATTCAAGAAACGCAGAGGCTAAACTCTTGTTCTCTTTTGATTTTAAGAATGAAGCAGAATTGGGTGCATCGTTTGTAAAAGAATCATATCTCTTTGAAGGAGAAGACCCTATACCAAATACACCACTTTCATTAGAGGCCGATAAATTAATATACAGGGCGGTATACCGTTATGTCGACTTAGATATTGATTATCAGTATTTTGATGGAATTATTAGTGAGTTTACCGGGCAATATGTACAGTTTCTAGATGGCGAAGCACCTGCTGCTGATTTCTTGGGCTCGTTTCTGTCTCTTAGAAATGATTTTATATATTATAAAAAAGTAAAAAGCAGGGGCAATTGGGCCAGTAGGTTGCGCTTGGCAGGATCTATAGGCAATGAAGATTCGCCGTTTGCACCTTTTGCCTTAGACAACCAATTGAATATCAGAGGAGTTGGTAACACTGTTGATCGCGGTACCGCTGCGATTGTACTGAATACAGAATATCGCCATACCTTATATGAAAAAGGATGGTTTGTAGTTCAAGGAAACGCTTTTGTTGATGCTGGCTCGTGGCGTAATCCAGGGGAGGAATTTTCGCAACTGTTCAATGGTTCATCAACACGGTTATATCCCGGATTAGGTTTTCGATTGATACACAAAAAGATATTTAAATGCCGTGTTCAGATTTGATTACGGTTTTGGAATTGGCAATGAAGCAACCAATGGTATTGTTTTTGGGATAGGGCAATATTTCTAGAATACAAATTGATTAAGAAATAAAAAAGGCGGAATTAATTCCGCCTTTTTTATTTCTTAATCATTAGAAGACTATTTCTTCTTAGCTACGCTCGTCTTTTTCATTGACTCGCCAATCATATTACTAGCTGTAAAAGAAGCGACCATATTGTTCAGCATATCGCTACCTGCTTGTGGCGAATTAGGCAATAGAATAAGATTAGTATTGGTCTCTCCGCCTATTGACTGCAAGGTATCATAATGTTGAGTTACTACAATCAAGGCAGATGCTTCTTGTGAATTGATACCTACTTTATTCAGTACTTCAACAGACTCCTCTAAACCACGGGCAATTTCTCTACGCTGATCGGCAATACCCATACCCTGTAATCTTTTGCTCTCTGCTTCAGCTTTTGCTTTTTCTACAATAAGAATACGTGCAGCATCACCTTCAAACTGTGCAGCGATTTTTTCACGCTCTGAGGCATTAATACGGTTCATGGCCTCTTTTACCTGAGCGTCAGGGTCAATATCAGTAACTAAGGTTTTGATAATCCCAAAACCATAATTGATCATAGCTTCTTGTAATTCAGCTTTTACGGCGATGGCGATATCATCTTTTTTAACGAAAACGTCATCTAATTTCATTTTTGGCACTTCGGCACGTACTACGTCAAATACATAAGAAGTAATTTGATCATGCGGGTACTCTAATTTATAAAAGGCATCATATACTTTCTCTTTTAAAACTACGTATTGTACTGAAATTTTAAGTTTAGTAAATACATCATCTAAAGTTTTGGTCTCTACAATTACATCTAATTGTTGAATTTTAAGACCAACGCGAGCTACAATACGATCTACTAGAGGAATTTTCATATGCAGACCAGAAGTACGTATGCTATGAAATTTGCCAAAGCGTTCAATGACAGCAGAAGTTTGTTGTTTCACGGTAAAAAAGGAAGAAAAAAGCATTACAAGTCCAAAAAAGACTATTGGTATTAGAAAAAAGTTCATAGTTTTTAGATTTTAGTTAATATGATTCAATATAATAAGAGTTTACTATATCTGTAGTATTTTAATGCTATTTGTTACAAGAAAAGACAATTATCAAATTTTCTAATGAAGCAATGTGTCAATTCTTATATTAAAAAATTGATACATTGAAAAATCTACCAGCAAATATTTACACTAAAGCTGAGATAGCCTTGCGAATACGTGCGATACTTTCATCTCTTCCAATCATTGCTAGAATATCAAAAATATGAGGGCCTTTCATATCACCAACAATTACCAAACGAAGTGGTGGCATCACTTTACCAAAAGATAGCCCTTGTTCGGTAATCCATGATTTTACTATGGTTTCTACGTTTTCAGAAGAAAAGTCATCAATGCTTTCAAGAACTGATACCAATTGGTTCATTATTTTCGGAGCACCTTCTTTCCATTGCTTTTTCACTCCTTTTTCACTATATGAAGTAGGTGCAACAAAGAAGTAATCAGAGAGTTCCCAAAAATCAGAAACAAAGGTTGCCCGCTCTTTTATAAGTGACACTATTCGGATTACCTGATTTAGGTTTTTGGGCTGAGCGCAGTCGAAGCCCTTTTGAGTAAGGATCCCACAATATAGTTCAGCCAATTCAGCATCACTTTTCCCCTGCATATACTGTTGATTGTACCATTTGGTCTTATCTGGATCAAAACGCGCCCCAGATTTGTTAACACGCTCTAAACTAAAGATTTCTACCAATTCAGATAGGCTAAAAATTTCCTGCTCCGTACCCGGGTTCCATCCTAACAACGCTAAAAAGTTGATGACCGCTTCAGGAAAATAACCCTCCTCTTTATATCCTACAGATTCATTCCATGACAGCGGAAATACCGGAAAGCCCAATTTCTCCCCGTCCCGTTTACTGAGCTTTCCTTTACCTACAGGTTTCATAATCAAAGGAAGATGGGCAAATTCTGGTGCTTTCCATCCAAAGGCATCGTATAATTGTTGGTGTAAAGCTAAAGAGGGCAACCATTCTTCACCACGGATTACATGGCTGATTTTCATCAAATGGTCATCTACAATATTCGCTAAATGATAGGTAGGCATTCCGTCACTTTTAAAAAGTACCTTATCATCTAAAATATTGGTGTCAATATGAATTTCTCCACGAATAATATCTTGTAAGACCAATTTCTCATCTTGCGGCGATTTAAAACGGATAACATAATCTTCACCAGCGGCAATTTTCGCTTGGGTTTCTTGCGCGGTCAGCGATAATGAATTGGTCAGCTTTAAACGATTGTGCCAGTTATAGATAAAGGTCTTCCCCTTTGTCTCATGGTCTTTTCTATGAAAGTCAAGTTTTTCAGAAGTATCAAAAGCATAGTATGCATTTCCCTTTTCTATAAGTTCATCAGCGTATAGCTTGTACAGATCTTTTCGCTCACTTTGACGGTATGAACCAAAGCCGCCATTTTTGCTACCTGTCTTGAGCGAAGTCGAAGGGCCTTCGTCAAACGGAATGCCACACCAATTTAAAGCATCAATAATATACTGCTCAGCACCTTCTACATAACGGTTTTGGTCAGTGTCTTCAATGCGTAAGATAAAATCTCCATTGTGTTTTTTGGCGAACAAATAATTGAACAATGCAGTACGAATACCACCAATGTGCAATGGCCCTGTAGGGCTAGGTGCAAATCGAACACGTCATAACTTGAAATTTGAAGCGCAAAGATATGAAAAGCCCTTAGCACCCAAAGAGCACTTTTCATCCTTTTTAACAATATTTTGAGGTATAAATTTGTTATAACAAGTATCTTGGTAAGAAAAACACTAAAAATTGGATAGTTATCAGAACATACTAAACAAACTCAGGCAGTTTACAAAGAAGTATTACACCAAAACGCTCATCAAGGGTGTATTGCTATTTTTAGCTTTGGGGCTCTTGTTCTTCTTTGTAATATTAGGGGTAGAATATTTTCTTTGGCTGGATTCCACAGGGCGCTTTTTCTTACTATTTGTTTTTGTGGCCGTAGAACTTTACCTCTTGTTTAGATACATACTCACCCCTATATTCTATTTGTTTAAATTGAAAGAGGG
>QILY01000056.1 GCA_003232155.1 Maribacter sp. | reverse complement strand
GGGTTATGGACTTGAAATTATGAAAGCCTCGATCAAAGCTGTGGAAGAACAGTTTGGAGAAACTACGATTACCCTATCAGCGCAGACGTATTTGAAACGGTTTTATAATTCACTTGGGTTTCAAGAAGTTGGGGAAGAGTATTTGGAGGATGGTATTCCTCATGTTTTGATGTTAAGTAAATGATTTGTTAGGACACGTTTTAACCCAATCTTTTGGCAATACCATTTTCAATCAAAAACTCGAGTTTTAAAATAAGGTTTGTGGGTTTTTCAGCTTTATTTCTCCGAGATACAAATAAGCACCCTTCCGTTCTGTGATTGAGCTGTTCTATTATGATTTTTCCGTTTTGTGATGCAGATTTTGAAATAGAATCTTTCAGAATATCTAAGTTGATATTTTTGGTTTTCAGAAAATCAAGTAATTTCCCTCGGTTGACCAAGGTGATTTTACACGAAGTAAATACATGGGGCTCATTACTATAAATCGCAGTAACCAAGGCATAAAATTGAGTTTTTTTAGTGGTATCAAAAAGCCATCCTTTTTTTAAAATACCCTTCTTTTCATAGCTAAGTTCAAAGGCGAAGGTGGGCAGGTCTTTATTGATATAATCCAACTGTGCTTTTTCATCAACAAAAAAGCTTTTGCCGCTGGTTTTATGTTTTAAAATGATATCTATACCCTGCATTTGGCGTTTCATATCATGAATGCGCTCAAAATCATAGTGTTTTACATGTTTTTGGTAATAAGCATCTAATAAAACGGCAAGTTTTTGTTCTTTTTTCAGGTCAGATGCGAAGTTACTTTGTAGCATCAGAAAGCATTAAGAACAAATGATAGTATGGAGCGCAGCACCAATTTTTTCTACAACGCCGACCACTAGGGCATTTCCCATAAAAAAGGAACGTTTGGTATCGGAAACACCTTCCAATTTGGTGTGGTTATCGGGGAACATATTCAATCTTTCTTGTTCAAGGGGAGTCAATCTTCTTAAGCCTTTTGGAGTTTGAACTACATGTTTGAATCGCGATGCACTCTTACCGCCCTCGCCTGTAATAATGGTTCGCGAAGCATTGTCTAGGGCATCGGGAAAAACCATGCCGCCTTCACTGTAGTTGTATTCGAAGCCGTTTTTTGCGGTTCGCACTTCTTTTTTTGCGCCTTTTAGGTATTCCCACTTAGGAAAATCTTCCGAAGGGATATAAAACTCATCGGTCACTTCTTCATTTTGAAGTACATCACCCAAAACACTTTTAGGGCCATCATAATTGGGCAAAGTTTTAGAGGTATGGGCTTTTCCGTCAATAAAAACCCCAGTATTCTCAAAAGGGGATAGTTTTTTGTCCGTATTGAAGTTTTCTGAAAGAGAGACCAGATCATCTTTAATTTCAAAAGATTGTATTTTATGGGATGCCATAGTAACAGGGAAAGCATTGGCCAACACCCCTGAATTGAGCATCCAATCTAAGGCATCGTTCTTTTTTAATGATTTGTATACTGATGTAGATTTGTGGTGACCCAATATAAAAACACGCCTTCGACGTTGTGGCATACCGTATTCTGCCGCATTAATTACTCGCCATTCAACGGCGTAACCCAATTCGTCCAAACTTTTTAAAATGATGCCAAAATCACGGCCACGTTGGGTAGCGGGTGATTTTAACAAGCGGTCTACATTTTCGAGAAAAAGGTACTTAGGTGGATTCTTCTTTTCAGATAGTATTCTGTGAATGCTCCACCATAAAACCCCCTTCTTACCAATGAGCCCTTTCGAATTTTGTAATGTTGTCGCTACCGAATAATCTTGGCAAGGAAAACCACCTACCAAAATATCGGCATCGGGTATTTCAGAAACCCCGACCTCGACAATATCTTCATTACTATGGTTTTCATTGCCAAAACGAGCTTCATAAACCATTGAAGCATGCTGTGTTTTTGTACTCGGTTCCCATTGGTTGCTCCAAACTACCTCATAGTTTCCAAATTTTTCAAGCCCTAGGCGAAAACCACCAACACCGGCAAAAAGCTCTATGACCTTTAGTTTTTTCATGAACTGCTACTTTAAGAAACCCAAATGAACTATTCTTCTGATTTAAATGAATTCCACCCTTGGGCACTTAATGGAATTTTAGTGTCTCCCCTAGTAATCATATTAGCACCTTCACTTTCATCAGCCATATGACCAATAACGGTTAAGTTTGGGTTTCCTTTAATTTTTGGAAAATCGGCTTGATCAATTGTAAAAAGCAATTCGTAATCTTCGCCTCCGCTTAATGCTACCGTAGTACTATCAATATTAAATTCTTCACAAACACTTATAACTGTAGGGTCTAACGGAATTTTATCTTCATATAAATTACACCCTACCGAACTGTTTTTGCACAAATGCAAAATTTCAGATGAGAGTCCGTCACTAACATCTATCATTGCCGTAGGCTGTACCTCAAGTTGTTTTAGAAGTTCGAGAATATCTTTACGGGCTTCGGGCTTTAATTGCCGTTCAACAATGTAAGAATATGGCTCTAGATCAGGTTGGCTATTGGGGTTTACTTTAAACACTTCTTTTTCGCGCTCTAGAACTTGGAGTCCCATATAGGCTGCACCTAAATCGCCTGAAACTACTAAAAGGTCATTGGGTTTTGCACCGTTGCGATAGGTAATTTCTTTTTCATTGGCCTCCCCTAATGCAGTGATACTTATAAGTAATCCTGTTTTTGATGAGGTAGTATCGCCCCCGACCACATCTATATTATATTTTTTTGCAGCTAGTTCTTCTAACGCCTCTAACGGAAACCGATTTGACACGGCTAGTGATACCGTGATTTGTGTCGCCGTTGCATTCATGGAATAAATATCAGAAAGATTGACCATAACCGCTTTATAGCCCAAATGCTTTAAAGGCATGTAGCTAAGGTCAAAATGTACACTTTCAATTAAAAGATCAGTTGAGATAATTACGTTCTTGTCTTTAAAATTCAAAACAGCAGCATCGTCTCCAATACCTTTTACAGTTGATTTATGTTTAAGGGTGAAATTTTTTGTTAAATGGGTTATTAGCCCAAATTCACCTAATTGCTCTAATGAAGTCCGCTCCTGGCTTTTATTTTCTAACATACTGCAAAAATAGGAATGATATTCCTATAGCGGTATCTTTAGACTAAAAGAATCTTACTTTTAATTCGCAAGTATGTTCGTAGCGAGAAGTTGAAATGTATGTTAGTATTGGTATAGCACAGATTTGAGACTCGAAAATAGAGCATTCCCAATAATGACGTGCAGTTCGGCTTCGCAGTAGAAGATACTTGCGGATTAAAGGCATTAAAATATCATCAAATTCTAATAACATCAGGAATGATTTTTGCTATATGACTTACCGCCTATGAAAACTAAACTTCTATTTATGACAATG
>QILY01000232.1 GCA_003232155.1 Maribacter sp. | reverse complement strand
GCAAATGGCGAAGAGAATTCCGATCCATGGGAATATGATTATATTTTACTCTGTAATAAGATCTGTGGTAAATCACATTATAATATGCAGATGAAGATTATAGTGGAGACCCAAGAAGAATATGATGCTTGGATGAAGACACAACAGACTTTTAGTCAAACAATGGCATCAGTACAATAGGTACAGCTATAGTAGAAAATTAATAAATTAAAAGATTTTTTGAATATGTCAGCAACAGGACACGAACACGGAGATGATCACGGCCACGATGATGGGCACCATCACCATAAAGAGACCTTTGTAACAAAATACATTTTTAGTCAAGACCATAAGATGATTTCAAAGCAGTATTTAATTACTGGTTTGATAATGGGCTTTATTGGTATAGCAATGTCTTTGATGTTCAGAATGCAATTGGCATGGCCAGGCGAGGCGAATCCAATTTTTGAGATCTTTTTAGGTAAATGGGCACCTGGCGGAGTTATGGATGCTGAAATGTACTTAGCATTGGTTACCATACACGGTACCATTATGGTATTCTTTGTATTGACAGCAGGCTTGAGTGGTACATTCAGTAACCTTTTGATCCCGTTGCAGATCGGAGCACGTGATATGGCTTCGGGTTTCTTGAATATGTTATCCTATTGGATGTTCTTTATATCCAGTGTAATAATGATAATGTCATTATTTGTTGAGGCAGGACCGGCATCCGCAGGTTGGACGATTTATCCTCCTTTGAGTGCATTGCCCATGGCGCAATCAGGATCAGGTATGGGTATGACCTTATGGCTGGTTTCTATGGCTATATTTATAGCATCCTCTTTATTGGGATCATTGAACTACATTGTAACGGTAATCAATTTAAGAACTAAAGGGATGTCAATGACTAGATTGCCATTGACTATTTGGACTTTCTTTGTAACTGCAATTATTGGTGTGATTTCTTTCCCGGTTTTATTATCTGCTGCTTTATTGCTTATAATGGATAGAAGTTTTGGAACATCCTTCTTCCTATCCGATATTTTCATTCAAGGTGAAGTATTGCATTATCAAGGTGGTTCACCCGTATTATTTGAACACCTATTCTGGTTCTTAGGTCACCCTGAAGTATATATTGTATTGTTGCCTGCATTGGGTATTACATCTGAAATTATGTCTACAAATTCGCGTAAACCTATTTTTGGTTACCGTGCGATGGTAGCTTCTATATTGGCCATTGCGTTCTTGTCTACCATTGTTTGGGGCCACCATATGTTTATATCAGGTATGAACCCGTTCTTAGGTTCTGTATTTACATTTACAACTTTATTAATTGCGATTCCGTCAGCGGTAAAATCATTTAACTATATCACCACTTTATGGAAAGGTAATCTGCAGCTCAACCCTGCTATGTTATTCTCTATAGGCTTGGTGTCTACCTTCATTACTGGTGGTCTTACAGGTATTATTTTGGGTGATAGCACATTAGATATTAATGTTCATGATACGTATTTTGTAGTAGCTCACTTTCACTTGGTAATGGGCATATCTGCATTATATGGTCTTTTTGCTGGGGTATATCATTGGTTCCCTAAAATGTTCGAAGGTAAGATGATGAACAAGAATTTAGGTTATGTACACTTTTGGGTAACAGCAGTCTGTGCATATGGTGTATTCTTTCCTATGCACTTTGTAGGTATGGCAGGCGTGCCACGTCGTTATTATGAGAATACGGCATTCCCTATGTTCGATGAATTGACCGATGTACAAGTGTTGATGACCGTATTTGCTTTGATTGCAGGTTTGGCACAATTGGTTTTCTTATATAACTTTATAATTAGTATTTTCTATGGAAAGAAAGGCCCTCAAAACCCATGGAAATCAAATACGTTGGAATGGACAGCTGAAATGAAACATATTCATGGTAACTGGGATGGCCCAATACCAGAAGTTCACCGCTGGGCATATGACTACAGTAAGACAGATGAAAACGGAGAATATATTATTCCAGATCAAGATTTTGTTCCGCAAACGGTTCCTATGAAGGAAGATGAAGAAGAACTACATCATTGACACTAGACCAACACAAATTAAAATGCCCGACTTTACAGTTGGGTATTTTTTTTGATAGAGAACTGGTTTAAACTTTCTCTTTTACCTGCAAATAACCACATTTTGCACCCATATCTTGTCATTTTTGACCACCGTAGCTATGCTATGTTGCTAAAAAATGACTTCATCTGGGCACAAAAGCCGATATTTTCGGTTCCAAACAAAAAGTTTAAACCAGTTCAGATCTATAAAAAAGGATATATCGCTTTTTTGTAATATATTTAATCATAAGATTTGTCCCCTTGAGGGGCGAAACAGCGAGAGCTGAAGTAGGGCCAAGTGTTTTACGCAATGTTAGCCCGCATTGTTCAGAGCAACTTCTTAACTATAAAGAACATATAAAAATGAAAAATACAGTAGTACTCTTCGCATTGGTATTTTGCTTTCAAACATTTGGGCAACGTAAACCAAAAATCAAAGGAAATAAAAATGTAGTTGAAGTTCGTGAAGATTTACCTCCGTTCAATGCTATAGAATTAAATGATGACCTCGAAATCTTTCTAGAAAAGTCCTCTAGTGAAGGATGCATAATCAATGCAGATGATAATTTAATTGATGTGTTGAAGTTCAAGGTTGTAGATAGTACTTTGGTCATCACCTCTTTTTATAAAATCACTGCTAAAAAGAAATTGGATATAAAGATCAATTATAAAGAATTAAATGCTATTACCGTTCGTGATGGAAAAATTCAAATGAAAGATGTAATATCTTCAGATGTTTTGAACGTACGTGCCTTCGGTTCCGCTCGATTGGTTGTTAATGCCAATGCAGATCTTATGAATATTGAAATGGAAGGTAT
>QILY01000064.1 GCA_003232155.1 Maribacter sp. | reverse complement strand
TTGCCTGCCATAATGCCAATTCACTATCGCGGGTGCCAATTCTTATGATTTTACTCATTGCTTAGGTTCGATTTCGAGTTGAAATACTTTTTGAATTAGTTGTAGACTAGTATCAGCATCAACAGAATCGTCTTTTAAGTGGTTGGCGAATTGCTTAGTGATTTTTTGAATAATACGGTCAGAGATAATATTAGCCTGTTCAGTATTGAAGTCAGATAACTTTTTGCTTTGAAAATCCATTTCTTCATCCTTCATGGTTTTCAACTTCTTTTTCAATGCTTTGATAACTGGAGCAAATTTTCGAGTTTCCAACCACTGAATGAATTCATACTCGATTTCTGAAATAATTTTTTCTGCCTGTGGAATGAATTGTTTTCTGCGTTCTAAAGTAGCATCGGTCATTTGAGATAAATGATCCAAGTGAATTGTAGTTACATTTTCCAATTCTATAACATCGTCAGATACGTTTTTAGGAATTGATAGATCTAAAATCAATAAAGGCTTCTTAGTATAAATAAGCTCTTTTGATATGGTGGGCGATTGTGCCCCAGTGGCGACTATCAATATATCGGCATTTCGAATTTCAGTCTGTAAATCGCCATAATCTTTGACAATAAGATTAAATTTTCCTGCAATCTTTTCGGCTTTGTCCTTAGTTCGGTTAATAAGCGTAATATGAGAATTCTTAGTGTGTTTGATGAGATTTTCACAAGTGTTTCTGCCAATTTTTCCTGTGCCGAAGAGTAAAATGTTCTTCTCAGAAATTTTGGGAACGTTCTTTATGATATATTGAACCGAAGCAAAGGCTACCGAAGTGGCGCCTGATGAGATTTCAGTTTCGTTCTTGATCCGCTTACTGGCTTGAATGACTGAATTGCACAAACGTTCAATGAACGGGTTGGCAATATTTAATTTTTTAGATCGCGTAAAACTCTGTCGTATTTGGCTAATAATCTCAAAATCACCTAAAATTTGACTATCAAGACCAGTGCCTACTTTGAATAAGTGACTTATGGCATCATTGTTCTTGTACACATAGGCTACTTCTTGAAACTCTTCAACCGTACCCAGTGTATTATCGCATAGCAATTTTATGAGCTGAAAAGGATGTTGTGCAAAACCATGTAATTCAGTACGGTTACAGGTAGATGTAACTAAAAGACCATCAATATCTTGTGCTTTGGCCTGAGTCAAAAGATTTTGCATTTTAGCTTCATCTAAACTAAACCTACCGCGTAGCCCTGCATCTGCCTTTTTGTAGTTAAGGCCTATGGTGTAAAAAGAGTTATGTCTTGAAATATGGTAATCTTTCATTCAGATTTTATGAACAGTGACAAATGTATATTCATCTACCGAATAAAAATAACGCTAGAAGAACAAATAGTATCGTTATAAGTTTAGATGTATTTTTAACAGGATAACTTTCGGTAAAATCAGTAAATTTGCGTATTGATAGGCTTTTGCAATGATTTTATTTAGAAAGATTCTAAATAAAACAGAATTAATTTTATATATTATGGAAGTTAAAAATATCGCTGAAGGGTCATATAAGGAAGTGCTTATTGAAGATGGGTTTTATGTACTTAAAATCCAGAATGATACCCCTCATATTCAGAAAGTTAGCCGCAAAATTGATAGTTCTTTTATTCAATTTCATTTTTGTTTGAAGGGCAATGCGAAATTTGTATTCAATGATGGGCGGTATGCCTTAGAAGTATCGGAAGAAAATTCACTTTTATTATATAATACGCAAATGGATTTGCCTTTAAATTTAGAGTTGAACCCAAATTCATGGTTAGTTTCGGTGGTAATGACCATTCGAAAATTCCATTCTTTATTTTCTAAGGAAGCTGACTATATACCGTTTTTAAGTGCTGATAATAAAGATAAAAAATACTATACAGAAGAAGGGGTGAGCCCTGCGATTGCAGTTATTTTAAGTCAAATGATTAATTACAATCTACATCCATCTATAAAAGAATTATATATCAAGGGCAAGGTATATGAATTGATCTCACTGTATTTCAATAAAAGTTTTGACACAGATATTGAACAATGTCCTTTTTTGGTCGATGAGGATAATGTAAGGCGCATCCGTAAGGCCAAAGAAATCATCATTGCTAGAATGGCCGAACCCCCGACATTAACTGAATTATCAGAAGAAATTGGTCTTAGTCTTAAAAAATTAAAAGAAGGGTTTAAACAGATATATGGCGATTCAGTTTTCAGCTTCCTGTTTGATTATAAGATGGAATACGCCCGTAGAATGCTGGAAACAGGAAAACATAATGTTAATGAGGTAGGTTTAAAAGTAGGCTATAGTACAGCTAGTCATTTTATATCGGCCTTTAAGAAAAAGTATGGTACTACGCCTAAAAAATATTTGATGTCTTTGGCAAACTGATTTTTGATGTTGAAGTGGTTTAAACTTTTTATTTTTTTAAGTATCCGCTCAAAAAACCATGGCATTATTTTTTTGATGTATCAATTGTGCTAGAGTAATTCTGTTTTGGTCATTATTGACCATTTGCTTAATGTACTGGTAGATATCCACATTGTGTTGTATTGCGGTTTGAACTATGGTCATAAAAGCATCTAAGCAAGCTGTTCCCTTATCTGACATGGTGTGATACGATATATCCCTTTTTCTAGCTTTTTTTCTGGCTCCCAGTTCAGAATGGTTATTGTGTAGTGGTATTTCTGGTTTGAGTAATACGGTGAGTAATTTAGTTTTGTTATTATATGTTTTATCAATGAGTCTGTCTAGCTGAAAATAGTTGATTTTGGTGTTGAACACGGTATCAAAATCAATTTTTATTTTGTGGGCCAATGCGTTGCTTGACATTTTTTTGTACTCCAACAATTTGTGATAAAATGCCCAATAGCGGTCTA
>QILY01000065.1 GCA_003232155.1 Maribacter sp. | reverse complement strand
CTTTATGGCCGCCAGGTGTAGATTGAACATAGGTAGAGGTTTGGTATATAGGTGGCATAACGGCCCCATAGGCCTTATCGGGTTTTTGCCCACCGTGTATTGTTTTACTGTTGAATTTTAATTGTTTATCGCTCATAGTATGATATTTATATTCACAAATGTATTGTTATCTTTTGGAGAATACAATGAAGCCGTACTTTTGTATAATATGAAGACCCCAATATTTTATTTACTTTGTTTAAGTATGCTCTTTAGTTGCAAGAGTGAACATACCCTTACTTTTGAGCCGCTCACATTTAAAAGCGAAACCTGTGCCAATTGTCCGCGAATATCGATTACAATTCCCAAGGCACTGGGAAAAAACAAAATTTCAGAAACCATAAATACGGCGTTGGAAGAAGAAATTATCAGTCTATTAATATATGATGATGAGATTGAGGTTGCTTCTATACAAAAAGCTATAGCATCGTTTAAAAAAGGATTTCATGAACTTCAAGAACTGTATACAGATGAAACCAGTATTTGGGAAGCTACAATTAATGGCGTTGTTAGTTATGAAGACGCCTCAATTATAACCATAGAACTTAATACGTATTTGTTTACCGGTGGTGCCCATGGGTATATTGCTGTACAATTCTTGAACTTTGATAAAAAAAGGGGAAGCGAACTTGAAAACGAGCAGCTTTTTATAAAAAAGGATGATTTTCAAAAGTATGCAGAAGACCAATTTCGAAGTCAAGAAAATATTTCGCAAGACAGGCCTATTAATGATACTGGGTTTATGTTTGATAATAATTCTTTTTACCTGCCTGAAAATATAGGGTATACTAAAGAAGGTCTAAAATTAATTTACAATCAATATGAAGTAGCTTCTTATGCTGATGGTCTTATTGAATTAGTATTGCCTTATGATGAAATAAAAAAGTATTTGATCTTAGGCATTGTTAAAGAATAACTACTCCTTTTTGACTTGCTATTTTGCCTGTCTTTTTTATTAAAAAATAGAACCGTAGCTAAGGCTATGCTTAGATTTTTCAATTTCAAATACAAACAAAATTTCTGTATCAAATTCGAAGCATTTATTCTTTAACAGTGCCTTAAAAACAAAGTCTTAGTCCGATTTCGTCAGTCTTTTTTTTAATGATAAAATTGCACCTAAATGTATTCCTTCATGAAACAAATTAAAGGTAATAGCATCATCTATATTCTTTAAAGTTACACCAGCACTAGTTGGGTATTCATTAAATTCTTTAAAAAGTCCATTTTCAAAATCTTCAATAGTCCACTCTATCGTTGAGAATAGAAGTCCTAAAACTTCGTCAATCTCATCGTCAGTTGCCCTGCCATCAGGCACAGTTCCTTTTTTATATTTATCGACCAGTTCTCGCGAAACTTTCATGGGCAAACCACTTAGTTTATAAACCAGTAATTGCTGTATAACCACAATATGGGCAATGTTCCACCAAATATTATTACGAAATCCATTAGGAATTTCCAAGAGTTGTTCTCTAGGAATGTTTTTTAAAATTTTATATAAAATTTTTCGCGTTTGTAATGTAATATCAAGTTGGGTATTCATAAACAGCTAAATTTTGTACAATATTTTCTTTTCTATGGATGCTCAAAAATAGTACAATTGAGTATAAATAAGTTTCTTTGCATTGACTTATTGAAAATACCTTTTAGCTGTAATCTTAAAATTTTAAGATTACAGCCTACGTGGGAATAAAAATAAAATACTTATGAAAATATACCACCTCAGCACTTGCGATACTTGCCAGCGTATTCTCAAAGAACTACAACCATTAGATGGTGTTACTTTACAGGATATAAAAACTGAACCCATGACCGGCGCTCAAGTTGAAGAAATGAAAAACTTGGCCGGAAGCTATGAAGCCCTATTCAGTAAAAGAGCACGCTTGTACAGACAAAAAGGATTGCATGAAAAACAGCTTTCAGAAGCAGCTTTTAAAAGCCTGATTTTAGAACATTATACTTTCTTAAGTAGACCTGTTGCCATAATTAACGATAAAATTTTTATTGGTAATAGCAAAAAAGTAGTTGCCGCTGTTAAAGAAGCCTTACATTCTTGAATACAAGAATTCTAGCCATATTAGCAGCCATTGGCGCAACCACGATCTATAGTCTTAATCATACCATTGCAAAAGGGGTGATGCCCAATTATGTACAACCGTATGGTTTTATTATGCTCAGGGTTATGGGTGCATCTATTTTATTTTGGGCCATTTCATTCTTCGGCCCCAAAGAAAAAATTGAAAAGAAAGATTATCTAAAAATGCTGCTTTGTGCCATACTGGGTATGGGAATTAATATGTTGGCGTTTTTTAAAGGTCTTGCCCTATCTACCCCTATAAACAGTGCTGTAATAATTACCATAACACCCATTATTGTATTACTGCTTTCGGCCCTGTTTCTCAAAGAAAAAATATCGCGAAGAAAGATACTAGGTGTTTTTATTGGTTTTTTAGGGGCATTAGGCTTAATTATATTTGGTGTTGAAGTTAGACAAGACGCGCCTAATATTCCTTTGGGCAACTTTTTTATATTACTCAACGCTATCTTTTATGGGTCCTATTTGATTGTAGCAAAAACATTGATTTCAAAATATCATCCGTTTACATTTATGAAATGGTTGTTTACTTTGGGAATATTAATATGTCTCCCTTTTGGGTATCAAGAACTTATTGAAATTAAATGGTCTCAAACCTACCTTACAAAGCTCTATTTGGTATCGGTTTTGTTATACTTGGAACCACTTTTTGCACCTATCTCTTCAATATTTTTGCATTAAAGCAATTACGGGCATCTACCTTAAGTGCCTTTGTATACTTACAGCCCCTTATTGGTATCTTTTATGCCATAATAACAGGGCAAGATAGTCTTACTACGGTGAAAATAATAGCAGCTTGTTTTGTGTTATTAGGCGTATACTTGGCCAGTAGAAAACCTATTTCGCAGGCAAAGGCATCTTAGTAAATGTTAAAATTGGTGATTATTATTTTATTATGCATGCATAATAAGTGTTGAAAATACCCTAGCTTTGGTAAAATGCTAAACAATTTAGTATAGAATTTAGCCCTATTTTTAAAGTAAATATAAACCCTTACCTATGAGTCCAAAACCGCAATTTATTAAAGACCTTTCTTTACCAGCAATTGCTGCCCCTTTGTTTCTTATATCAGGTCCAAAATTGGTGATTGAATGTTGTAAAAACGGAATCGTAGGTACTTTTCCCGCATTGAACCAACGTACTAGTGAAGGTTTTGAAGAGTGGTTGATAGAGATTAAGACCGAATTGCAAAAATTTGAAGATAAGACCGGTAAAAAAGCTGCTCCATTTGGAGTAAACCTTATCGTACACCCTACCAACCCAAGATTAGAGGCCGATATTAAACTGTGCATCAAACATAAAGTACCCATTGTTATTACCTCTTTAGGTGCTGTTTCAACGGTAGTAAATGCTATCCATAGCTATGGCGGATTAGTTTTTCATGACATCATCAAAAAACGCCATGCAGAAAAAGCAAATGAAGCCGGTGTGGATGGATTAATTCTTGTGGCTGCAGGAGCAGGAGGTCATGCCGGCACTATTAACCCAATGACTTTGGTTGCAGAAATTAAAAAATTCTTTCATAAGACCATCGTTCTTTCAGGGTGTATCGGTACAGGTAGAGACATTGCATCTGCCCTTCAAATGGGTGCAGATATGGCTTATATGGGTACACGCTTTATCAATACTGATGAAAGTAAGGCTACTGATGAATATCGAAAAATGATTATTGATGCCGGGGCAAGTGATGTGGTGTATACAGCAGCTATATCAGGGGTTCATGCCAATTTCTTAGGTGCTAGTTTAAAAGCGGCAGGTATAACAGAAGAAGATATGAAAAAGGACGCCAAAATAGATTTTGGAAAAGAAATGGATACTGAAGCAAAGGCTTGGAAAACTATTTGGTCAGCTGGTCAAGGGGTAGCACTTATTGATGATTCAATTCCTGTTTCAGAATTGGTCAACATCTTAAAATCAGAGTTTAAATCGGCTATTGAAGAACAAATAAAAGTATTGGAAACTTACCCCAAATAAAATTATATATATATTAATGCCTTTAATTCCATCAACCTATAATCCGCCATTTTTATTCAAAAACGGTCATTTTTCAACTATTTATGCTGGTCTTTGGCGAAAAATTGATGCTTTACAACAAAAACGAGAAAGAATTGAATTATCTGACGGGGATTTTTTAGACCTTGACTGGAGCTTTGCAGCTACCCCAACAAATAAAGTTTTTATTTTAATTCATGGTTTGGAAGGTAATGCCCAACGTTCATATATTAAGGGCAGTGCAAAACAATTCAATTTAAATGGATATGATGCCTGCGCTATTAATCTTAGAGGTTGCAGTGGAGAAAACAATCGTCTTTACCGATCCTATCACGGTGGGGCAACTGAAGATATAGAAGCAGTTGTACATCATATTCTAACAAGTAAAAAATATAGTGAAATCAATATAAAGGGGTTTAGCTTAGGGGGTAATTTAACTTTAAAATATATAGGGGAAAACAGAGAGCTCCCTCAAGAAATAAAAGCAGCTATTGCCATATCCGTACCCTGTAACCTATATGATTCCCAACTTAAATTTCTAAAAACTGAAAATACAGTCTATGGAAAACGCTTTAAGAAGCAAATGGTTGGTAAGCTTAGAATAAAACAAAAATTATTTCCTGATTCAATTTCAGAAAGTGTTATCGAAAATATCGTAACATTAAAAGATTTTGATGATGTTTATACTAGTCTCGCCCACGGATTTAAAGATGGAATAGATTATTACACTCAATCTAGCTGCCGTCAATTTTTGCCCAATATTAAAATTCCTGCTTTGCTCATCAATGCTCAAAACGACTCTTTTTTAGGATCTGGATGCTATCCGTACAAGGAGGCAAAAGACAACGCCAATCTATATTTAGAAGTTCCTAAATATGGGGGTCATGTGGGTTTTTATGGCACAAAAAATATAACGTACACTGAAAAAAGAGTGATAAACTTCATGAATGAAGTTCTTTAATTTTGGCTATTGTTTATATTAGCAAATCAATTGTAGGTATCAGAACTGATACTGAAATAAATTCAGCATAAAATGAAAAAAGTATTTATCGTATGGGCACTTACTTTATTGGTAGCAAGTTGCGGAGAGAAAAAAGAAGAAAAAAAGGAAGGTTTTGAAATGAACCGTACCGAAGCAGAAAAGAAAGCTACAAATGCCTCTGAAGGTGTACCGGTAGATTTAGATAATGATGGTGTAGGCCCTTATAAAAACATTACTTTTTCTGATACTATTGATACCGATATGGCTGCAGCGGGCCAAGCAAAATACAATGCTATTTGTACAGCATGCCATACGGCCGAACAACGCCAAATAGGGCCTGCTCTTAAAGGGATATATGAAAGAAGAAATCCGGCTTGGGTAATGAACATGATTGCCAACCCTGATGGCATGCTAAAAGAAGACCCTATTGCCAAGGCTTTGTTGAAAGAATATAACAATACTATTATGTTTAATCAGAATTTAACCGAAGATGAAACTAGGGCGGTGGCGGAGTATTTGAGAACGCT
>QILY01000031.1 GCA_003232155.1 Maribacter sp. | reverse complement strand
ACTAACAATTTTTAAGAATGGATATATCATTTTAGCTTTCTTTATTGTGGCATCATACGCACGTAGCGAATAAATCCTTTTCCTTCTACTTTACTTTTTACACTTTTCGAAGTAAGTTCAAATTGAACATCGTCCGTGTAATATTCTTGGTCTTCTACAGCGGTTTCAAATCGAATACTATAACCAGTATCTAACTTGTTACTTGGTATTTTAACAACACTAACAGTACGTGCGCCACCGCTAATTGTCGCTCCTGAAATTGCATCGATTTCTGAACGTCGCTTGCCATAGAATTTCCACCATTCAGGAATTTCGCTATACCACTCACTATCCTTCCCCTGAACATATAATGTTTGTTCGTAATCTCCTTCAGGGTTAATTAAGGATATGACCACATAAGCACCTTCGCCTGTATAATTAGTCATCTGTATCATACACTTTACATTGGTCGTCTCCACTGGTTTTGTATAAGCAAGTAGTATAAAAGAGGTGAAAATGCCTAATGAAAGGCGTTTAAATAATCTAGCCATTTTATTGTAGGAAATTTAATTTGACATTTTGTTTTTGCAATAGTTCGTTTTCATTAGCAAGGTCTAATACTGTTTCATCAAACTCCGTTTTGATGGCTTTATCTGCTCCTAGACTCAATAGGTATTTTAGTATAGCATCATTTTTAGCTTTCATTGCTGCGATATGCAAAGCAGTATAGCCTTCATTATTCTTTGCGTTTATATCAATGTCAAAAGATGTTAAACGTTTCAGTAATTCTAGGTTATTCTTCTGAGCAACTATGTGTAATAACGTATTGCCACCATTTTGAGCTTGATTAATCGACAAACCTTTTTCTTGCAGTAATTTCAGTTTGGCTTCAAACACCCTTGTATCTTTAGCTTTAAACGTATTTAATAGATAGTAGGCTAACGAATTGCCTTCTTTATCTTTTGTTTGAATATCAGCTCCTTTTTTTAGAAGAAAACTTACAACATCTACCGTATTTCGGTTTATGGCCATAGCTAGCGCAGAACATCCGTTCTTATCTTTTATATTGAAGTCTTTTACGTAGTTTGAAAGAAACTGAATTACTTTTAAATCATTGCTGTTCGCAGCATTCATAAAAGGAGAACCTCCGCCATCATCTTGTAGATTTACATTTACACCTTTTTTAATGAAATAGGAAAAAATGTCTAAGTTTTCATTTCGATACGCAACAAAATGTAACGGATTACGACCTTTATCTCCGACCACATTAACTTCTACGCTTAGGTTTTCAATAAATTTATAAGTTTCTAATGAATTTTGTGAATTACGTGTACCTTGGCTGGCATATAAGATTGCGTTTCCACCTTCTTGATTAGTAATTTTAGGATCAACACCTTTTTCAACCAGCATTTTAAGGAATTCGATATTTCCTTTTTTAGCTGCATAATTAAAGATGTTATTACCTTTTGGATCTTTGTCGTTAAGATTGAATCCTTTTGAAATAAAATAAGCAAGCTCTTTTTCGTTCTCTAAATAGGGAGCAATGAGCAGTAATGCATTTACACCGTCCTCATTTTTTTCTTGATTTAATACCGCACCGTTCTTTTCAAACAAATTATAAACCGTTGTATTCTTTTGTCCTGCAGCAGCTGCAAATGTTACGGGTGTGTTTCCGTTACTGTCGGTTATATTGATTACCGCACCTTTATCAAAAAGATGCTTCATTATGTTGACATTGCCTTTGTAGGCAGCCCAAAAAATATAGGTACGACTATCGTGGGTTCGTTTCTCTACCTCATTACCCTTAAGAGTCAATAGGTATTTGATTGTAGTATCATTGGCTTTTTCAAGCAATGCATATACTACTGCATCAAAAGCATTCTCATTTAATTCTGAGGGATCATTGCCACTAGCTATAGCTGACTTTATCTGTTCAACAGAAGGGTTCTCTTTCCAATAATCTCTTGTTAAAAGTATATTTTCTTGTGCTAAAATTTTCGAAAAACACAATAGTACTATGAGTATACTTAAAATTGATTTTACGTTCATCTTATGGCTTTTTCACAAAAGATTCGATTACAAGATCAATCTGTGTTTCTTTAGTTATGGCATCATCAAAAAGATACTTATACAATGCCTTGTTATCTACTTTAGCTTCTAAAGAAAGGTCTTTGTTTCTACCATAAATTTCATCCCATTTACCACGGACCATCGCCCATTTTTTGTTATGCTCTTTCCACCAATTTGCAGCAACAGCACAGCGACTATCATCTACTTTTACATACGTATTATATCCTTTTTCTTTGGCAATAACGATATCTTCTTTGCCCTCTTCACGCAAAATCTTACCATTATCTTGGTCGTGTACCCAACCATAATCTGTAATTTCTTGACGGTTACCACGCATTGTTAAGTTATAATCACTTCGTTTAGTGTACTCCCGTCTCGGTAAGGCAGCGGTAGTAGTATTTTCCCAATAGCTTTTTCCATCAACGTGAACCCAAGTTGCTGAACCTTCATAACGAGGACTATCATCTACTTGATATACCTTTTGTGTCCATTGCCCTTTTACATCTTTTTTCTTCTTTTCTTGAAAAGTCCATTTGTTATTGGCATCATACATATAGAAAATTGTGTTTTCAAAAAGCCAGTCTTGTCGCCAATGTTTTACAATCATTGGTTCAGAAGGATTCCCAACCTGAAGAATATGCTGAATAGATAACTTATCATCTTCATCGGCAACTAAACCCGCCCATTCTAATCCTTTATCTACTTTCGTTTTTGAAGGCTTGTATAGTGAGTCATTTGTATAGTTAAATGTCTCTGCAAAATTGAAGGTTACTTCATAACACCCGCACATTTTTTTTATGGCTTTAGCATCTTGTTTTTGTTTGTCTTGCGCAGTAGCTGTAAATACTACTAAAAGTAAAAATAGA
>QILY01000166.1 GCA_003232155.1 Maribacter sp. | reverse complement strand
AGTGAAAAAATAATTGATTTTTTTAAAGTAGTACATTATTATTCTCTTAATTCTCAGAAAACACTATTATTTTATCTTTCGTTTATGGGGGGAGGGTGTCAATATTACTAAAAAAAACACCTATAACCTCCATTTAAAGGTTAAAGCTGAATTTTTCGGATGAAATACAAAATATGGAAAATGAATACCATTATTCAATTACTGCGGCGGCAGTTTCAACAGTTGGTTCTATTTTTCTGACCAAGCCCTGTAAAACCTTACCAGGACCTACTTCAGTAAATAAAGTCGCGCCATCTTTTACCATGTTCTGCACACTTTGTGTCCATTTTACGGGGGAGGTCAATTGTAAAATGAGATTTTTCTTTACCTCAATGGCATTAATAACAGCTATAGTAGTAACATTTTGATATATGGAACATTTAGGCGTACCAAAATTCGTATTTTCTATCGCTAATGCTAATTCTTCTCTTGCAGGTTCCATTAAGGGGGAATGAAAAGCTCCACCTACCGGTAATACCAATGCTCTACGAGCGCCTGCTTCTTTTAAAGTTTTACAGGCCATTTCAATGGCAGCTACTTCGCCTGAAATCACCAATTGCCCAGGGCAGTTATAATTTGCTGCAACTACAATACCTAAAGTTTCAGCACATATTTTTTCAACTACATCATCTTCCAGTCCCAATACTGCAGCCATGGTACTAAGTTGCAATTCGCATGCTTTCTGCATGGCCAGTGCTCTTTTAGATACTAATTGTAATCCGTCTTCAAAATTCAAGACTCCGTTTGCTACTTGCTACCAAAGCTGAAAATTCACCTAAAGAATGACCAGCCACCATATTAGGTTTGAAATTTCTGCCCATTATTTTACTCAAAATAACGGAATGTAAAAAAATTGCCGGCTGGGTTACTTTGGTCTGCTTTAAATCTTCTGGAGTGCCATCGAACATGATATCCGTAATAGAGAAACCAAGAATTTCATTGGCATTTTCAAACATTTTTTGTGCTAAAGGGTACTTTTCGTATAAATCAAGTCCCATACCTACAAATTGAGCGCCTTGACCTGGGAATATATATGCATTCATTTTTCTTCTAGTTTTATATGGGCAAAAATAAGGGTATAAGGTTCAAAATCAAATTCAAGCGCAAGAATCAAATTCAAACTCAAAAATTATCTGCTAAAGCCGACAAAAAAGGATGCGATTTCTTAATCTCCTTTGAACCAACTTGAATAGGTCACGTAATTATTAGCGATTCTATCAATTTCACCTGAACTCAATTCCGGACTAATATCTTTTATTTTCTTGGCGGGCATTCCTGCAAAAACAGTTCCGGAGGGCACATGAGTACCTTTGGTTACAACGGCACCTGCAGCAATAATACTGTTACTTTCTATTACACAGTCATCCATCACTATACTGCCCATACCTATCAACACATTGTCTTTAATAGTGCAACCATGCACTATGGCATTATGCCCAATTGAAACATTATCACCAATAGTAGTTGGTGATTTTTTATAGGTACAATGCACAACCGCACCATCTTGCACGTTTACTTTGTTGCCCATTTTTATAAAATGTACATCGCCCCTCAAGACTGCATTAAACCAAATGCTGCATTGGTCGCCCATAGTCACCTCGCCAACTATAGTGGCATTTTCGGCAACATAACAATCTTCACCGAATATAGGCGTTTTTCCGTTTATTGTTTTTAATAACATTCTTTAGAATTTGAAAAATAAAACTATATAATTACCTTAATCCGCATTAATCAAAATAGGCCAATAAATCTTTCTTTTTTGATGCAGAAACGAGTAATTCTTTTCCGCTTGAAATTACCACACTGCCTCCTTTTCCCTTTCTGTATTTCACCACTTCATTTACATTTACCAAATACGATTTATGAATACGGGCGAAAGGAAAATCAGATAAGGCTTCTTCAAAATATTTCAATGTTTTACTGACCAATATTTTTTTATTCTCTAAAAAAATTTCGGTGTAATTATCATCTGCCTTGCAATATAAAATATCAGATACATTCAGTATTTGGAATCCGTCTAGTTGTGGTAGTGTAATTTTACCATCTACCTTATTCAATTTAGGTTTTAAAATACGATCTTCCAGCGCATCTTCTTTTTGCCGTATCTCAGCTATGTAATCTATCGCCTTAATCAACTCATCTATATTAATGGGCTTCATTAAATAATAGGCCGCATGGTTATTCAAGGCATCCATGGCATATTGGTTGTAGGCTGTTACAAAAACCGTTTCAAAAGTACGATCGGGCAGCTGATCTAATAAATCGAAAGCATTACCAAAAGGCATTTCTACATCTAAAAAAACTATATCTAAAGTGTGTTTTTCGATAAGCTTTAGAGCTTCTTGTATAGAGGCTGCCTCGCCTACCAAATTAACGTCAGGACAATATTTTGACAGGTAATTACGTAGAATCTCTCTACTATTGGCTTCATCTTCTACTATGATTGCGGATAATTTCATTAAGCATTCGTTTTTATTTTAAGCATCCGTATGAACACCTCTCTACACTTTAGTTCGCCCACAGCTATTGCTGCGTCACCTCAAGGAGACAATATTATTAATTTTTTTTAAAGTAAGTTTCACTAAAGTTCCTCTTCCATCAGTTTCTAAATCTGAAATTTGAACGTCGACTTTATCTTTATACATATCATTTAAAATAGCAACTCTTTTTTTAATATTCCCCATTCCTTTAGACTTTTGTTTCTTTTGGTTCTGAGTCTTCAATTGGGCAGATTTTTTTCTTCCAATACCATTATCCTTAATGGTTATTACAATAGAGCCTTTGTCTTTTTGATTTAGATCAATATGCAAAAATCCTTTTTCTTCCTTATATCGAAGTCCGTGCCAAATAGCATTTTCAATATACGGTTGTAATAACATTGGTGGAATTTGATATGCAGCAACATCAAGATGTTCATTAACATGAATTTTATAATCGAACTTATCAGGAAAACGTGAGTGTTCTAATTTCACGTACAATTCCAATAATTCTAATTCTTTTGCAAGCGGAATAAAATCTTCTTCAGAATTTTCCAGTACTGAACGCATTAAAGTAGAAAATTCGCTCAAATAACGGTTTGCGCTACGTTCATCACTCTTGGCAATATAATTGTTCACAGAGTTGAGCGCATTGAATATAAAATGTGGGTTCATTTGCGAACGAAGCGATTTTAAGGCCAATAAATTATTGGTCAATTTTTGCTGCTGATTACTACGGTAAAAAAAGAAAGTTGCCAATGCCATCAACACCAATCCAAAAATCAAAGAATAGATAACCCATTTTTGTCGCTTGTTATTTTCTTGTACCAATTGTTGTTCGGTCAAGGCTAAATCATACTTGCTTTGCGACAATTCCCTTTCTTGTTCTAAGCCTGAGATACGGCGTTGCTTGGTAGAAATTTCACGATTGAAACGCGCTGCCCGTGATATTTCTTGTTCTTTACGGATATAAAGTGTATCTACCAATGCCACATAGGCCTGATAGGTTGCCAATGCTTTTGTAAAGTCACCTTTGTACTCAAATACTTCAGAAAGTTTTCGAGTGGCATCTTTCTGCACCAAGAGGTCATCATCAAAATCGGCCTCAACTATACTTTTTTCTAAATAAGGAATAGCCTGCTCATATTTATTTTGAGCGATATACGCATTCGCAATTTTATAATTGATACGT
>QILY01000274.1 GCA_003232155.1 Maribacter sp. | reverse complement strand
GAAAGGTTTAAAAGGTGAATTCTTCTTTTTGCTGAAAGTGTTACTGTTGTTGGATGGTGATGATGGGAAGTTACATATACGGCTTTAATTTGTTGCCGTTTACATAGATTTTCAATTTCGTCTGTTACAATTCCGTTTTTATCAACCAAAACGCGTTCTAGTTTTGCTTGTTGATTTAAAAAGGTGGAATCTGCAGACTCATAATTCGTATTTCCAACTACAACAATATCGTCTTTTTGAAGCAATAATTGCGACGACAACCAAATTCCCATCTGACTACCACGTGTAATCAAAACGTTTTCTTTAGTAATATGCAAACCTCTAGTTGAATTTAAATAATCAACTAAAACATCTCGCAACGTATTATTCCCATAAGTAGAACCATAAGACAAATGTTCAAAAACGTTTTTTTTAGCACAAATCCTTCTGTATGTTCTTGCAATTTCATCAATTGGTGTTAACCTTCCGTCCGAAACGCCATCATTCAAATATATAAAGCCATCATTCTTTTTTGCAGGTATCTCAGGTAAAATACTATTCTTATAAAAAGAAAAACCAGCACTCTTTTTTAAATCAAAAACTACAGAATCATTTAATTTTTGCTGATGCAGTACTGGTAAATTACGATGTACAAAAGTTCCTCTTTTAGGAATACTTTCTACCCAACCTTGTAGCAATAACTCTTCATAACAAGCGACGATTGTTTTTCTATGGACATGTAACTGTTCTGCTAAAGTTCTACTACCTGGAAGTTTCGAATTAGGCACTAAAGTTTGATTTTTAATCAATTGAATAATTTGATTTGATAATTGTAAATACAATGCCTGATTGCTTTTTCTATCAAATTGAATACTGGTTTTATATGGAAACATCTGGACTATTTATTATATGTGTTTTGGATGATAATAACAGTCCATAAATATAGTATTTTTGAAATATAAATGCAGAAAATATTCATTATATGTTAGAAATTAGACCTAATTGTGAGCATTGTAACAAAGATTTACCAAACACTTCTACCGATGCAATGATTTGCTCTTTCGAATGTACGTATTGCAAAGAATGTGTGCTAGAAATCTTTGAGAATGTATGTCCAAGTTGTTCGGGAAACTTTGTTGAACGTCCAATTAGGCCACAAAAAGGAATTGAGAAATATCCAGCTTCAATCAAACAAATATTTAAACCAAAATATTTAGAAAAAGCTAAAATAAATTCAGATGAATTTAAGAATATTCCACCAGAAAAAAGATAAAGTATGAACGTTTTTAATTGATAGTATTGGTTACGTTGCTTTAGTTATCAATTTATATTCAATGTCTACAAAAGGCGAATATAAACTAAGACTAATTTCACTAGTTGCTAATGTGTTTTACATTTTTTACGGCACTTTAATTAGCGCTACTCCAATAATTGTAGGATGTACCATTGCTGTATTTCTACATGCTTATCACATAAGAAGATTACGAATAAAAAAGACGAACAATGATTAAAATAAAAATAGCTAAAGAAGCAGACACTGACGTTTTAGCGCTTTTAGGAAGAGTAACATACGCTGAATCCCTGCAAAATTTGTTCACTATCATTTTCGTCAATCTTTTTTCGGTACGGTATCCCTAAATTTTCAAGGATGTCTTTTTGAGTCATTTTAAATTTTAGATTGTCTATTCCGATTTTTGGTTTTAGTTACACAGGTCATTTTTTTTATCAATTAGGTAAATACAATACGCCGCTAGAGGAATTCCGCTTGGCGCCTGTAACCGATTTTAAAACATTGATTTCCTGTTCCGCACGAAGTGCTCCCATTAAAGCAAAAACTACCGCCTCTTTAAATTCGATGAGCTCTTTTTCTGGAACGATCACTTTGACGTTCCCGCCTAATTTTTTTTGAAGTACCTCAATTAAAAAATAGTTCAAAGCACCACCTCCGGTAACGAACAAAGAACTCTTGCTTTTAATAGTATTTTGTTTCACTTGTTGCGCTATTTTTTCGCAAATATGGTGAATGGATGTATATAATAGGTTTTCAGTGGTATCTTCCGTAATATCAACAATGGGAACTACCTCTTCAACAAACCATTCATACCCAATGGATTTAGGGTGGGGGAGTAAATAGTACTTCAACCCATTTAATTTGTTAAGCATATTTTGATTGATGTTTCCTGAACGGGCAAGTTCTCCGCCTTTATCATAGGTTAAATCAATTTTTTGGGTGATATAGTTTAGAATCATATTCGCCAAACCGATATCATAAGCAATTCGTTCTCCTTTTTGTTCTAAGGATATGTTACTGATTCCCCCTAGGTTCAAACAGAAATCATATTCGCCAAAAAACCACTGGTCACCAATAGGAACCAAAGGCGCTCCTTGCCCTCCTAAGGCGACATCATTGGTTCTAAAGTCACAAATGACTTTGCAGCCACTCCCATTGGCCAAATGTTGCCCAGAACCGATTTGAAATGTGAGTCCGTTTTCAGGTTGGTGGTGCGTGGTGTGCCCGTGGCTGGCGATAAAGTCGACCTCAAATTTTTTCCTGGAAATAAATTGCTTTGCCTGCTTCCCTAGCCAAGTTCCGTAGGTATTATGGAATTTCAACAGATCATCTGCCTTTAAATAAATGGAATCTTTCAACTCCGATCGCATATCGTCAGAGTAGGAAATGCTTTTGGTTTTCACGATTTCAAAAGACCATTTATCTACATCTTTGGTGATATGACAATAAGCAAGGTCTAGCCCATCTAATGATGTTCCGGACATAAGACCTATGATTTTATATGTTTTCATCGTTATTGTAGGGTGTATAGTATGGATAGTGGTTGTTTATCTAGGCTTGTTATTTCTTTTAGGTTTACTATTTTTAAATTACTTGCTTTAAAAACAGCTGCCCAATCTTCAAAGGTTCTCGCATACCACGAATGCCCATCCGTAAACTTGCCAGGAAGCCCTTTCCATGAATCTGTAAACCATTGGGAGTAATAACCGTGACTATTTTGTAGTATAAAACCGGGATGCAAAGTTTGTATAATAACTAGACCTTTGGGTCGCAAGTGGTTCTTTATTTTTTTTAGTAGTAGTGACAAACCTTTTTCTTGATATAAGCAGAAGTTGAAAACGACTGCATCATAAGGGTGTTCTGGAATAGTTTTTCCATCCATAATTTCCTCATAACGTATGGTGTAAAAAGATTCTTTTCCTTTCTTTTTTGCTTTAGAAATTAATTTTTTTGTACCATCAATACCAACAGCTATCTTACCTAAAGCAGTAATTTCTCGGGTTAGCCACCCTTCGCCACAACCACAATCTAAATTTTTTGATACATTTAGCTCTGCCAACATGTTAACTATAGCTTTGTTCGTAAATTTTCTTGACAGAATTTTGTTGGATTCTATTACCCTGTTCCATTCCTCTGCATTTTTATCCCAAGAAGATTGAATATCTGTTTTCATAAATTAAAATTTTTGCGAGATACTTACAGGTAACTTGCCCAATGCCTTTATGTTTCCTAAAAAATGTTCGGTCGCCACATCTTCAAATTCCTTGAAATTTTGATAGACTACAATTACTGATTTTGCATTGGAAATATCGATGTGGTTTAAAACATAAGGATTGCCAAAGAGATATAAAACTACACTTTTGTTTTGTATTGTAGTACTGATGAAATCAATTTCATCAGCTAATAAACCAAAGGCGTTATCTGGTTTTACTTGGGGGGGAGTAAGAAGTAATAAGATATTTTCTTCACTTTTAACCGCTACTTTAGTTTCATCTAAAGCTATTAGAATTTCTTTTTTTGATAAGTTTTGACTGTACCTTTTTATGGTCAATGTGCAAAAATCAGTATTTTTGAATTCTGAAATATAAGCATCGTTCCCTTTTAAAATTGTCAAGCTTTTCTCTGCTAGTTTTCGATTGATTTCAGAAGGGTTTCCTAATTCTGAATCTAGCTTATCAACGGGTAGGTTTGAACTTGATATTTGAGCTTGTATAGTCTTTTCTTTAAGTTTCCATATTCGTTTAAAACGCTCTTCAATTTGATTATCTGTTGCTTTTTCTAGAATGGTTTCAATGCCTTCTTCTACATTTTCCGCAAAACACAGTACATCATTGCCTGCATCAAAAGCGAACCATTCCAATTCTCCTTTTGTAGGATAATTTTTGGATATGGCATGCATATTTAAAGCATCGG
>QILY01000032.1 GCA_003232155.1 Maribacter sp. | reverse complement strand
ATTTCTTGACTTTTTCAAAACTCAAGAACACTTGGTAATCTTGAACTTTATTAGGGTATAGGTCAACAATTTCTGAAGTAATATCACCACCTGCAATTTCTCTGATTAAAATAGCGGCTCTTCGTAAAGCGTATTCTACTTTCTCAATATCAATACCGCGTTCAAACCGGAAAGAAGCATCAGTGTTCAAACCGTGCCTTTTGGCCGACTTACGTATAGTAACCGGATCAAAATAAGCACTCTCCAAAAATATTGAAGTAGTGTTCTCGGTTACACCTGAAAATGAACCTCCAAAAACACCCGCAATACACATTGGTTTTTCTGCATCACATATCATTAAGTCTTCTTCATGCAACTCTCTTTCAACTTCATCCAATGTGATGAATTTTGTTCCTTTAGGCATTGTTTTCACATTAATTTTATTGCCCTTTATTTTTGCCGCATCAAATGCATGTAGTGGTTGCCCTAGTTCATGAAGTACATAATTAGTAGCATCAACAATGTTGTTTTTTGGTGTAATCCCTATAGCCTTCAATCTATTTTTTAACCAATCGGGCGAAGGTTCTATAATTAAATTACTCAGAGTAACACCACAATATCTTGGTGCCAATTCGTTATTTTCGACTGTAACATCAATTTTTAATGTTCTATCCGTAATATTAAAATTACTTATTGATGGTGTAATCAATTCTTTGACTATTTCTTTTTGAATTAGTCCTGCCCTAAGGTCACGTGCAACCCCAAAATGGCTCATAGCATCGGCACGGTTTGGAGTTAAGCCTATTTCAAAAACAGTGTCATTCTCAATTTCAAAAACTTCAGCACAAGGTGTGCCTACTTTTAGGGAATCATCTAAAACAAGAATACCATCATGACCTTCACCTAAACCAATTTCATCTTCGGCACAGATCATACCATAACTTTCCTCCCCACGAATCTTTCCTTTTTTTATGGTCCAGGCTTCCCCATCTTTCGTGTAAAGTGTTGTACCTACTGTAGCAACAGGTACTTTTTGTCCGGCAGCTACATTTGGAGCACCACAAACAATTTGAACAGGGGTATCTAAACCTATATCTACAGTAGTTAATTTTAATTTGTCGGCATTGGTATTTCACAAGTTAAAACATGACCTATTACAATTCCTTTAAGCCCTCCTTTTACAGATTCATATGCTGTTATACCTTCTACTTCAAGACCTAGGTCGGTCAAAAGTTCGGCAGTTTGATCAGCATTCCAGTCTATTTTTATGAATTGTTTTAACCAGTTGTATGATATGTTCATGCGTTTGTTTTACAGCCCGTAAATATAAAACAATGCTTTAAGTATCTGTTAAGAAATAACTGATACATTTCGGCTTGCTATTCTACCCTTTTTTTTTGTTAAAATTTTCAACCGTAGCTATAGTTATGCTTGAAAATTTTAACTTTAAAAAAGAGCACAATACCTGCCCCGATTCTGCACCATTTATTTCTTAACAGATACTAAGACATTCAATAGTCATCGGTTTGAATTGTTTTAATTTTTTAATATAGTTTTTTTATCGTTATTTCGACTTTCTATGATAACATCTATAAATTATGAAAAAAATAATAGCCCTAACATTTTTAGTATCTTTTTTAGTACTTACTTCTTGTAATACTGAAAAAGAAGTATTACTCTCTGAAGGAATATGGCTGGCAGAATTAGAAGTGATGGACAATCAAATTCTACCATTCAATTTTACATTAGAAAAGACTGATGGCGCGTATGTTATGAAAATCTACAATGCTGAAGAAGTAATACATGTTAATGAAATTAGTATTCAAAACGATTCCATACGCATACAAACCCCAGTTTATGAAGGATATATTTCTGGTAAATTCACTAAAAATAGTATAGAAGGAGAATTTATTAAAGAGAGTTTAGATAGAATAGTGCCTTTTAAAGCAGTGTTCGGAGAAGAAGAAAGGTTTAGAAACAGCAAACCATCTACAGTAAATATATCTGGAATTTGGGAAATAGAGTTTAATAAAGATACCGAAGATAGTTATATGTCTAAAGGTATTTTTACTCAAAATGGAGATAAGGTAACAGGTACATTTAGAACTCAAACAGGTGATTACAGATATCTTGATGGCGTTATGGATGAAGATTCATTAAAAGTATCTGCCTTTGATGGCGCTCATGCTTTTGTTTTTACAGCAAAGGTTACTGATAGTACAGTAAACGGAAATTTTTATTCTGGCAATCATTTTAAAGAACCGTTTAAAGGTGTGCGTAATGATGATTTTGAATTGCCAAATGCAGATTCACTTACTTTTTTGAAAAAAGGGTATGATAAATTTGCCTTTTCTTTTCCGACCTCTGCTGGTAATATGGTTTCTTTAGAGGATGAACGCTTTCAAAACAAAGTGGTTTTAGTTCAAATTATGGGTACTTGGTGTCCAAATTGTTTAGATGAAACCAAATTCTATGTAGATTACCTTAAAAATAATCCGGATACTGATTTTGAGATTGTTGGCCTTGCTTTTGAATATGCGAAAACTAAAGAAGGGGCTATAAATGCTATTTCAAGATTAAAGGAACGAATAGAAGTAGGGTATCCTATACTTTTAGCTCAAGTTGGTTCGTCTGATAAGGCATTGGCCCAACAAAAATTACCTATGTTAAATCATGTAATATCATACCCAACTTCTATTTTTATTGACAAAAAAGGAAAAGTTAGAAAAATTCATACGGGTTTCAATGGCCCTGCCACTGGTGATAAGTATATTACTTTTAAAAAAGAGTTTGATGTATTTGTAAAAGGATTACTTGCCGAATAATTTCTTATTCATTAACCCGAATTATTCACGGGTTTTAGTTATGAAAAGCCAAAATATCAATAGAAACCTAACGAAGTGGTTCACGAACTCCTTTAAAAAAAATAAAAATCGTGAGCTAATTGAGAAGCGCAGCGGTTTTTTAGAGAAAGAACTGTAGCCCAATTTTGAGCTGAACAAATTTCGAGCACACCTGCCCGGTTTACCTGCCGTAGGCATGGCCGGCCGGTTTTCAATTATAGCAGGTAGTTTGGTTTTGGAATAGAATATCCGTGAATAATGTGGGTTAAGACAAGTTCATTACTTAAAACCTGAGCTCGATCAATATCAACAGCCTACTGTAACTGCTGACAGGTTACTAAATAATAGTAGATTTTCCCAAGCCAATATTTTCGTCATTGATATTTAAATCCTCATCAGAATTAGCAATATTTTCTGCAATAAAATCACCTACATAATCGGTGCCATATTTACTGCTTCCTAAAATATCTGTTGTGATAACTTTTTTGACAAATGATTTTTGTACAGCACTTGCTACGGCATTTGCTTCCTCATAAAGTCCAAAATGCTGTAATAATAATACAGCACTATAAATAGAGGCGACCGGGTTGGCTATATTCTTTCCTTTTGCCTGGGGATAAGAACCATGAAAAGGAGCGAACATGGCATTATCAAGCCCTACTGATGCAGAAGGTAACAGACCAATAGACCCTATAAGAACACTGCCTAGACCAGATAGTATATCACCAAACATATTTTCGGTCAGTATAACATCAAATTCTGAAGGATTCATCATCATTTGCACTACAGCATTATCAATAAAAAGACACTCAAATTCTACTTCAGGATAACTACTACTAATTTCAGTCACTTTTCTGCGCCATAACCTAGAGGTTTCAAGTACATTGGCTTTATCGACCAAAGTGAGTTTCTTTTTACGCTTCTTTGCCGCTTTAAATGCCATATGGGCAATGCGGCCAACTTCATTTTCAGAATATTCGCAAATATCCGATGCAATGGCACCATTGTCACTGATATTTTTTTTGCCATAATAAATACCACCTGTTAGTTCTCTATATATTACTAAATCGGTACCCGCAATTATTTTTTTTGGTAAGGATGAATTTTCAATTAAAGAAGGAAACACTTTTACAGGCCTGATATTTGCAAACAAACCTAACTCTTTGCGAAGTCTTAATAAACCTTGCTCAGGTCTTATTTTAGCTTCAGGGGCATTGTCATATTCTAATTCACCTATAGCACCAAAAAGAATGGCATCTGATGATTTGCAGAGCTCTAATGTAGCTTCCGGTAAGGGTCTGCCTGTATTTGATATTGCTACAGCACCAATAACAGCTTTAGTAAAAGTAAATTGATGATTAAAGGTATCTTCGACCGCTTGAAGGCATTTTACAGATTGCGCTAAAACTTCAGGGCCTATTCCGTCTCCTTCTAAAAGGGCAATTTTCAGGTTCATTACATGACCTTTTTTATAGCTACATCAGTTGCAGCGATAATTTTATGAATGTCTTCATCTAAGACTTCTTTTTTAGTATCCGCAAATTTCAAAAATTCTTGGTAAACTTCATCTAACTGTACTTTAGTTAGTTCATAGCCTACTATTTTAGCTCTATAAGCTAAAGCAGCTCTCCCACTTCTAGCGGTAAGAATAATAGATGATTCATTGACACCTACATCAGCTGGGTCAATAATTTCGTAAGTTTCTCTATTTTTTATAACCCCATCTTGATGAATACCAGAACTATGGGCAAAAGCATTGGCACCAACTATAGCTTTATTGGGCTGTACTACCATTCCCATTTTTTCAGAAACCATTTTGCTGGTATCGAATAATAATTTACTATTGATATTAGTGTCGAGCCCAAGAGAAGGGTGTTGCCTTAAGACCATAACCACTTCTTCTAAAGAAGTATTTCCTGCTCGTTCTCCTATGCCATTAATTGTACATTCTATTTGTCGAGCACCATTTGACACACCGGCAATTGAATTGGCAGTTGCCAATCCTAAATCATTATGACAATGACAAGAAAGTGTAACTTTATGTATACCAGTTACATTTTCACGTAAATATTTTATTTTAGCACCATATTCCTCAGGCAAACAATATCCTGTCGTGTCAGGTATATTTAAAACGGTAACTCCAACCTTGATAAGTTCTTCACAAATTTTGGCTAAGAATTCATTATCGGTTCTACCTGCATCTTCAGCAAAAAATTCAACATCTTCAACAAAAGTTTTAGCATATTTTACTGCAGCGACCGCCTTTTCAATTATTGCATCTTTGTTAGAATTGAATTTGTACTTGATATGCGATTCTGAAGTACCTATACCCGTATGAATTCTTGGGTATTTTGCATATTTTAAAGCATCGGCAGCTACTTCAATATCTTTCTTAACGGCACGTGTTAAACCACAAATGGTAATGTCTTTTTTTATAAGTTTTGCTATCTCGGAAACTGATTTAAAATCACCGGGACTTGAGATAGGAAAACCAGCTTCGATAACATCAACTCCTAAAAGCTCAAGGCGTTCAGCAATCACCAATTTTTGTTCAGTATCCAATTTACAACCAGGTACTTGTTCACCGTCCCTTAGTGTAGTATCAAAAATTTGTACCTTATCTTTACTCATTATATTTGTGTAGTTTTATGTACCCTATACGAATATATGACCAATAGGGGAAATCTCCTAAAAAAGAGATTAAGATTTACAATGTTAATCACTTTTAGAATGTATATAAATATGATTTTTAACTAGTTAAATATTATTTTTTACGATGACAAATGCACATAAAGATGCATTATTTGTACTGGTTAAATCACTTTCCAAGTCAGAAAAGCGTCAATTTAAACTTTATGTAGGTCGCTTAGGCGTCAATACAGGTGCGAAATTTATTGCTCTCTTCAATTTGATGGATAAAATTAAGGCGTATAATGAAAAAATGATTTTAGATAGCGGTATTGTTAAAAAGTCGCAATTGTCAAATCTAAAAGCGCATTTATACAAGCAAATCCTTATTAGTTTACGATTGAACCCAGTAAACCAAAATATACGTGTTCAAATTAGAGAACAGTTAGATTTTGCGACGATA
>QILY01000246.1 GCA_003232155.1 Maribacter sp. | reverse complement strand
TGCATGTAGAAGATGAAAAAGGAGGGCACGCTACGGGCAAGGCCATATATATTGATTGGCCTGGCTGGGCCGGAAAATCTAAAAAAAATGATCCGTCAGCGGCAACCATGTTAGTATTCTCTGTTGATAAAGAAACGTATAATGTTGGTGAAACTGCGACTATAACTTTCCCTAGCTCATCTGGGGCCAGAGCTTTGGTTACTGTTGAAAATGGTAATGAAGTGATAAAATCACTTTGGGTAGAAACTGTTGAGGGTGAAACTAAATTTCAATTACCAATTACAAAATTGTACACACCTAATGTTTACATCAATATTGCATTATTACAACCCTATGCATCTAAAAAAAATGATTTGCCCATTCGGTTATACGGGGTAGTGGGTATAGGCGTTGAAAATGTGGACACTAAATTAGAGCCTCAGGTCAAAATGCCTGATATACTGATTCCGGAACAGAACATAACAGTGAAAATTAATGAAAAACAAGGCAAAGCAATGACCTATAGTATTGCAATAGTTGATGAAGGCCTTCTAGATTTAACACGATTCCAAACTCCTAATCCATGGAATACCTTTTACGCCAAAGAAGCTTTGGGGGTAAAAACATGGGATGTATATGATGATGTTATCGGTGCTTTTGGTGGTCGAATCGACCAAGTATTTGCTATTGGTGGTGATGGTGAATGGGCAGGTGCCAAAAATAAAAAAGCAAATCGTTTTGAACCTATGGTGATTCATTTAGGACCTTTTAAATTGGAAAAAGGAGAGACAAAACACCATAAAATTAAAATTCCGAAATATGTAGGTTCTGTCCGTACTATGGTTGTTGCTGGCAATCTAGAGAAAGAAGCGTATGGAATGGTCGAAAAGACAACACCCGTTCGTAAGCCTTTAATGATTTTAGCATCGCTACCTCGAAAGATAACACCTGGTGAAAAAGTAACGCTTCCTGTTACGGTTTTTGCTATGGAAAAGAAGATTAAAAATGTGACCTTAAAAATAAAACAAGACAAAGCATTTACTATCGATGGTGAGCAGACTCAAAAATTGACATTTGCACAACCTGATGAAAAGATGGCCTACTTTCAATTGAATGTTTCCGATTTCTCGGGAATAGGAAAAGTAATTGTTGAAGCTTCTGGCGGAGGTGAAACAGCATCTTTTGAAATTTCGATCGATGTAGTAAATCCAAATCCTTTGACTACCGAGGTAACAGAAGTTATTTTAGAGGCGAATACTACTCAAAATATAAATTTGAAAACTTTCGGAATTACAGGAAGTAATATAGCAGAGATCGAGCTATCTACCTTACCTCCAATGAATTTTAACGGCCGAATGAAGTACCTGATAAAATACCCACATGGTTGTGTAGAGCAAACTACTTCAGGAGCATTTCCGCAATTGTATCTATCCGATATTTTTGATATTACTACGAATAAGAAAAAACGCATTCAACAAAATATAGATAAAGCGATTAAACGCTTGGGAGGTTTTCAAAACCCGAATGGTGGATTTTCATATTGGCCAGGGCAAAATTATACTGACGATTGGGGTACTACATATGCAGGTCACTTTTTGTTAGAAGCAGATAGAAAAGGTTATGTATTGCCTATTGGCTTTAAATCAAGCTGGGTGAGATATCAACAAAATGTAGCCAAACAATGGAGAAGTGGTGATAATTCAGACTTGGCTCAAGCCTATCGCTTGTATACTTTGGCACTTTCAGGCAATGCCGATGTAGCTAGTATGAATCGTTTACGTGAAAGTAACGGTGTCTCCAACGAGGCGAAATTCCGTTTAGGGGCTACCTATGCGCTCATTGGTCAAACTAGTGTTGCCCAAAAGATTTTGAGTACCGCGCGATTAGATATTGAAAATGTCAAGTATCATTACTATACCTATGGTTCTTCTGACAGAAACCGTGCTATGGCTTTAGAGACCTATGTGCTTTTAAAAGATAAAGCAAAAGCTCAAGATTTAGCAAAAACAATAGCAAAACGCCTATCGGAAAAAAGGTGGATGAGTACCCAAAGTACGGCCTACTGCTTACTGGCCATGGCTAAATTTGCTGAGATGGTCGGCGGACAAAGTATTAAAGTAAATGTTTCCGTTAATGGAAAATCAGAAAGCATAAGTACATCAAAAACACTGGCCAATCGTGAATTGGGTATTCAAAAAGGAAACAATAGTATTGTATTAAAAAATCAAGAGGGCAATACCGTATATGTAAGTATAGCCAATAGTGGTATTTTACCCGTTGGAGAAGAGAAAGTAATACGGAGAAACCTGTCTGCTCAAATGAAATTCAAGGGCAGAAATGGCTCTAATATAAATGTTTCCCAGATAGCCCAAGGCACTGATTTTATAGCCGAAGTTACTTTGACCAATACAACTAGTAATGCTATAAAAGATATGGCACTAACAGAAATTTTTCCTAGTGGATGGGAAATCGTAAATACCCGTTTTACTGATTTTGGCGATTTCGCCCAGAACAAAGTCACCTATACTGATTTGCGTGATGACCGCGCCAATTTTTATTTCGATATGAAACAAAATGAAAGTAAAACGTTTCGAATTTTGTTGAATGCATCTTATTTGGGTAAATATTATTTGCCTGGGGTACAGGCAGAAGCTATGTACGATAATGATTATGCGGTAAGGACTAAAGGGCAATGGGTTGAAGTAGTTCAGTAGAAAGTTCAAACGCAAGTATCAAATTCTAATTCAAAAAGTGATGAGTTCTATTCTTGCTACCAATAAAATAAAGCTGATAGAGGGAAATCGAATAACGATTGAAGAGCACTTCGTACCTATTGGTGAAACTTATAAGCAAAATTTAAAACAACTCTTTCGCAGTGAATAGATTTTTCTAGTCACCCATTCCTGGCCTTTTTAAGTATTCCTGTTAATTATCACTTTGAGTTCATTTAAACGATCGTTTATTT
>QILY01000105.1 GCA_003232155.1 Maribacter sp. | reverse complement strand
GTGGGTTTATTCTTCTCCAGAAATTGAAATAATTCGTTATGATGAAGATTATATTTATATCAATGAATTTGATACTCAGATAGAGGTTGGATCAAGGAATGATAAGACACTTTTAGAAAACCCTTCAATGGTAAAAGCAAATTTTACGATTAAGAGCGAAAATCTTCTTTTAGGAGAATATTCTTTCATTGATGAAAATGGGGAATTTATGGTTTTTACATCTAATTATGTGAAATTATATCCCACAATTATTAAAGATAATGACTTTGAAGTAACCAATATAACTTCTAGTGAATATGTTGGGGCTTTTAATGGAATAGAAAACAAAATTTATTTTAATAAAAAAATTCAGATTGATGATATCCCATATTTATTCCAAGACCACATTCTAGGCGATGTACTAAAATTAGAAGAGTTCGATGGCATTTATTTTTTTTCGTTTTATCAAGATAATGAAAGAAATCATGTCATCCCAATTTATGAAATAAGCAATAAAGGTATATGGGGTTAATTTCAAAAATGAAATGGCATATCTTACAAAAATTTAGCTTCCTTTTACTCTTTAGTTTTAATAATGGGCAAGCAACTTGACCTCAAGAAATTCAACGTGTCCAAGGGGCAGCGTGCAAAGAACAAAGTGTACCACGTTCAAAAAGTCAACAACACCGCTATGAGGCTAAGAAAGTGGATGCCCCCCTTTAACAGAGTGGCAACCAAGTACCTGCAGAACTACCAGAACTGGCTTATGGTGCTGGTGAAATTGTATTTTATTCAAAATTTCATTAAAATAACTATATAATTATTTTGCGTAAAACTACATAATGTGTAGTTAATCGCAAAATAATAATGACTTCAATTAATGACTTATTCAAGTATATCTAACTATATTTTTAAAGTACAATCACAAGGTCGTTATTCTTTAACCTTAGAGGAACTAAAACAAAATATTAACTCCTCTGATAAAGCTATTCTTCAAAACCTGCATAGGTTAAAATCTAAAAATCAAATAGCCCAGATTAGACAAGGCTTCTGTGCTATTATTCCGCCACAATATTCTAATCAAGGAATTTTACCAAGTGTATTATTTCTTGATGATATGATGAAATACTTGGATAGAGCATATTATTTAGGGCTTTATTCAGCTAGTGCGCTTCATGGAGCAGGGCATCAACAACCTATGGAATCACAAGTAATGATTCAAAGACCAGCATTGCGAGCAATCAAAAATAAAAAACAGATTATCACTTTTTTTACAAAGAACAATTGGAAAGCTGATTGGATAGATAAGAAAAAGACAGAATCAGGTTATATTAATGTTTCTTGCCCTGAATTAACAATGTTCGACCTTATTCAAAATCACAAAAAGATTGGTGGGTTGAATCGCATAATCCCAATACTCGATGATTTAATTGAAAACATAAAAATTTCAAAGTTATCTGCTATTGCTACTAACAGTACTATGCCAACTATCCAACGACTAGGGTACATATTAGAGCTGACGGGTCAAGAAAAACTATCAGACACTTTAAATAAAACGATAAAAAATAAGAGAATAAATACAGTTCCTTTATCGCTTTCTCATAAAAACAAAGAAGGAAAAGTGAATAAAAAATGGCACTTACAATTGAACACTGAATTAGATTTTTAATGATACCAAGAAGATATATAACAGAATGGAAAGAATACGCACCTTGGCCAAATGACGGGCAAGTAGAACAAGACCTTGTTATTGAAAGGGCTTTAGTTCAACTGTTTTCCTCTCCTTTTTTGAAAGAGCAATTGGCATTTAGAGGAGGAACAGCTTTACATAAAATATTTTTAAAACCACAAGCTAGATACTCAGAAGATATTGACTTAGTACAGATTAAACAAGGACCAATAAAACCGATTCTTCAAGAGATTAGAAAACAGCTTGATTTTTTAGGGACAAAAAGAAATATCAAGCAAAATGAAAATATGAATACGGTTACATATCGGTTTGAATCTGAAATACCGCCTATAATTAATCTTCGGTTAAAAATTGAGATTAATTGCAGAGGACATTTTACAGTTTTTGGATATCATGAAATCGAACATAGTTTTGAAAACGGGTGGTTTTCGGGGAATTGTGAAATAACCTCTTTTGTGTTAGAAGAGTTATTGAGCACAAAATTAAGAGCCTTATACCAGAGAAGAAAAGGGCGTGACCTTTTTGACCTTTATTATGCACTTACCCATCTGGAATTAGATACTGATAAACTAGTAGATGGTTATAAAAAATATATGGAATTTTCAGTAAAACAACCACCTCCATCCAAAAAGGAATTTATCCAAAATATGGATATAAAAATGGAAGACCCTGACTTTGGAGGTGATATTTATGCCTTACTGAGACCTGGCATAAAATACGACCAACAAGAAGCGTACAAACTTATTAGAACTGAAATTATTGAAAAGATATAAGAAAAATGGCAGTAAAAAAATCAGAATTATATAGTTCTCTTTGGAAAAGTTGTGATGAGTTACGTGGGGGTATGGATGCTTCTCAATACAAAGATTACATACTTCCTTTACTATTTTTATAAAATAATACGCTGATGATGAAGATGCTCTTATTTCCATTCCAGAGGGAGCAAGTTTTGACGATTTAGTCAAAATGAAAGGAAAAGATGGTATAGGTGATTATATCAATAAAAAAGTATTAGCACCGATAGATAGGGAGAACGGATTTGATATGTTGTCCAAAATAGCGGATTTCAATGATGAAGGTAAAATCAGTTTAGGTGATTCTATTTCAGGGAGTTATTCTTTTGTCGAAAACAATATTTTTGATTTTGATTTTGATTTTGATGTTTTGGCTTTGGAATAGTGAATAATTCCATCTAACTAAAACCATAATCATCTAATAACAAGCTTCTTGCTATTTTGTAAAGTTAGATGTTTTATGCTACTTTTTTTTAAAGTCTTGTAATGCGGGTTAAAGCTATTATTACATCTATACAACAAAGTCCTGAAGCAATATTACTTGACATCAAAAAACAGTATAAAATAAAAAAGCCCTAACAATGTTAGGGCTTGATAATAATATATTAGATATCACTTCTATTCCGACTCTGTTTTTACTACTAGCCTAAATCCTTCTCCATGGATATTTAAAATTTCGACAGTATCATCAACTTTCAGATACTTACGTAGCTTCGCAATATAAACATCCATACTTCTAGAAGTAAAGTAATTATCGTCTCTCCATATTTTTGTCAATGCCAATTCTCTAGGCATTAAATCATTTTCATGTAAGGCTAACAAGCGTAATAATTCATTCTCTTTCGGAGAAAGTTTTATTGCTTCATTATCTTTATACTTCAAAAATCTAAGCTTTGAATTCAAGTGAAATCCACCTATTTTAAATTCAAATTTCTTACTATCGACAAGTGTGTTCGATGTCTTTCTTTGAAGTATTGCTTTAAGTTTCATTAAGAGGACTTCTGAATCAAAAGGTTTGTTCAAATAATCATCGGCGCCAGCTTTATATCCTTTCAAAACATCTTCTTTCATAGTTTTGGCAGTAAGAAAAACTATAGGCACATTTTCATTCTTTTCACGTATTTCCCTTGCCAAAGTAAACCCATCTTTATAGGGCATCATAACATCAAGAATACATATGTCATAATTGTCTTTCTTGAATTTCTCAAACCCTTCCATTCCGTTTTTAGCAAGAGTTACATCAAAATCATTCATTGACAAATAGTCTTTTAGAACTATCCCGAAATTCGGGTCATCCTCAACTAAAAGTATTTTTTTGTTCATCGTTTCCATAATTGATAGTTTTTTAGATTAATGGTAGTTTTATATAAAAAGTGCTTCCTTTTCCTTTTTCACTTTCTGCATAAACCTCACCCTGATGATCGTCTATTATTTTCTTCACATAAGCAAGACCAAGGCCATGCCCTTTTACATTGTGTATATCGCCCGTATGTTCACGGTAAAATTTCTCAAAAACTCTTTTCTGTACCATTTTGCTCATTCCAGCTCCTTGATCCTGTATTTTTACAATAATATTATTATTAGCCAACTCAGTATCTATATTAATTTTTGGTGCTTCTGGTGAATATTTTATAGCATTATCCAACATATTCACTATAACATTGGTAAAATGCATTTCATTGGCCAATATTTCAGTTCTACCTGCATCTAAACGGGTTTTAATATACCCTCCA
>QILY01000194.1 GCA_003232155.1 Maribacter sp. | reverse complement strand
TTTTTTAGAAAAGAACAAGCCAAAGAACATTTTAAAATACGGATATAAACCCCTAATTTTAACCGAACTAGCATTTTCGAAATGGGAAAAAATACAATTTATATCATTTTAGGAGCTGTGTTTATGGTATATCTTATTATATCAATGACCACACGAAGTAAATCGAAAGAACGTAAATCGAGAAAGTTTATGGAAGATTATAAGAGGAAAAAGAGTGATAAGTGATAAGTGATAAGTGATAAGTGATAAGTGATAAGTGATAAGTGATAAGTGATAAGTGATAAGTGAGTAAAAAATATTTCCTAAACTCATAAACAAATAAACGCATCAACTTTTTTTATGAAAATATACACTAAAACAGGCGATAATGGCACAACGGCGTTATTCGGCGGTAGCCAAACACCATATACGTATTGAAAGTTATGGTACTATTGATGAATTGAATTCTTGGTTGGGTTTGATTCGTGACCAAGAAATTGATGTCCATTCACAAGAAGTATTGACTTTAGTGCAAGAAAAATTGTTCACTGTAGGTGCTATTTTAGCAACCGATCCAAAAAAAGGGATATTAAAAAACGGAAAAGAACGCTTGAATATACCCAAAATAGGAAATAGTGATATTGGGTTACTAGAAAAAGAAATGGATAAAATGGAGGAAGTTTTACCACCCATGACCCATTTCATATTGCCTGGCGGGCATACTACTGTGTCATATTGTCATATAGCACGTTGGTATCACATCTGCACGATACAGAACCTACTGACAAAAGGGTATTATCATATATAAACCGTCTTTCTGATTATCTCTTCGTATTGGCACGAAAATTGTCATTAGATCTTCAAGCAGAAGAGGTTAAATGGATTCCTGAGAAAAAAGGCTAATAAATCTGTTATTTCTTCGTTATCAAATTATTAAAGCAAAAAAAATTGCCAAAAGAATAAAAATATTTCGAAAATAACTTGGCTGTTAACTTTTAAAAATTATTTTTGCAAAAAAATAAAATCAAACTATTACCATGTATTGGACATTAGAACTAGCATCTTATTTAAGTGATGCACCATGGCCCGCCACAAAAGATGAATTAATTGATTATTCTATACGTACTGGCGCACCTTTAGAAGTAGTTGAAAATCTTCAATCTATGGAAGAAGAAGGAGGAGAGGTATACGAGTCTATCGAAGAGATTTGGCCTGACTATCCTACAGAAGAAGATTACCTCTGGAATGAGGATGAATATTAATAGTATTTAACGATATTGAAATAAAAAAGTCTCTTAAGAGGCTTTTTTTTTATGTAATTTTGGCAGACTTGGGGCTAATACCAAATAAACCTTAAAATACCACATATATTTTGTTTCTTTTTTTACCTATATAGCGTTATAAAATAAAACCGTAGCTTAGGCTATGCTTGAATTTTATGCCTCATCTAGACAAAAAATAATTCAAATTAGTTATACGCCATTTTAAAATTCATTTGGTATAATTCACCCTCAAGATACAAACTGGAACGCCTTTTGTTCACCACAAGGCCAACAACAGACAAAATAATACATTACCGCTCTATTATTTTTAAAAGCGGTTCATCTATATAAAATATACAACAATATGAGTTTTATAAATTCAATATTAAAGGCATTTGTAGGCGACAAGTCTAAAAAAGATGTCAAAGAACTACAACCTTTGGTCATAGAAGTGAAATCATTTGAAGCTGCCATAGAAGCACTTAGCCATGATGAGCTTAGAAACAAGACCATAACATTCAAGGCTAAAATCGAAGAAGAATGTAAAACAATAAATGACCAAATACAAGCATTGAATGAAGAGGTACAAGCCTCTACCGATATTGATAAGAATGAAGATATTTATGCTGAAATAGATAAATTAAAAGAAGAGGCGTATAAAATTTCTGAAGATACCTTAAATAACATGTTACCTGAAGCTTTTGCCGTAGTTAAAGAAACCGCAAAACGTTTTGTTAATAATGAAACCCTAACAGTAACAGCTTCTGAATACGATCGTGAACTTTCAGGAAGTAAAGATTATGTGAGCTTAGATGGAAACAATGCCGTTTGGAAAAACTCATGGGATGCCGCTGGGAAAGAAGTTACTTGGGATATGGTTCACTATGATGTTCAGCTTATTGGTGGTATGGCATTACATCAAGGTAAAATTGCCGAAATGCATACTGGGGAAGGTAAAACACTAGTTGCTACACTTCCATTATATCTAAATGCCCTTACAGGAAGAGGCACACATTTGGTTACCGTAAATGATTATCTAGCAAAACGTGATAGCGCATGGATGGCTCCGATATTTCAATTTCATGGGCTAACAATAGATTGTATTGACCATCACAAACCAAACTCTGATGGTAGGCGAGCCGCATATAATGCCGATATTACCTATGGTACTAATAATGAATTTGGGTTTGATTATCTAAGGGATAATATGGCGCATACGCCAAAAGACTTGGTACAGCGACCGCATAACTTCTCTATTGTTGATGAGGTCGATTCTGTTCTTGTCGATGATGCCCGTACCCCCTTGATCATTTCAGGACCTGTACCAGAAGGTGATCGTCATGAATTCAATGAACTAAAACCTAAAGTAAGCGAGATTGTTCAAAAGCAGAGACAACATCTTACAGGAATACTAGCAGAATCAAAAAAATTGATTGCTGAAGGCAATACCAAAGAAGGTGGTTTTTTACTACTGCGTGTTCACAGAGGTCTGCCAAAAAACAAAGCACTAATCAAGTTTTTAAGTGAAGAGGGCGTAAAGCAGTTATTACAAAAGACCGAGAACTTCTATATGCAAGACAACAACCGTGAAATGCCTAAGGTCGATGAAGATCTGTTGTTTGTAATAGATGAGAAGAACAATCAAATAGAACTTACAGATAAAGGAGTAGATTATATTTCTGGGGAACAGGATAGAGATTTCTTTGTAATGCCCGATATTGGTGGTGAAATCGCCAAAATCGAAGATCAAAACTTTGAAATCGAAAAAGAAGCTGAATTAAAAGAAGAGCTTTTCAAAGATTTCACCATAAAGAGTGAGCGTATCCATACCATGAGCCAATTACTAAAGGCCTACACCCTTTTTGAAAAGGATGTAGAGTATGTAGTAATGGAAAATAAGGTAATGATTGTTGATGAACAAACTGGTCGTATTATGGATGGACGCCGTTATTCTGACGGATTGCACCAAGCCATAGAAGCCAAAGAAAATGTAAAAATCGAAGCACTTACCCAAACTTTCGCTACGGTTACTTTGCAGAACTATTTTAGAATGTACAGCAAACTGGCAGGTATGACGGGTACAGCAATTACTGAAGCTGGTGAATTTTGGGAAATTTATAAGTTGGACGTGATGGAAATACCCACCAACCGACCTATAGCCCGTGATGACCGTAATGATTTGATCTATAAGACCAAGCGTGAAAAATACAATGCCATCATTGATGAGGTCACCAAATTATCGCAAGCGCAAAGACCTGTTTTGATTGGTACAACATCAGTTGAAATATCTGAGTTATTATCCCGAATGTTGAACATTCGTAAAGTACCCCATAATGTATTGAATGCAAAATTACACAAAAAAGAAGCTGATGTAGTTGCCGAGGCCGGTAACGCTGGTATAGTTACCATAGCTACCAACATGGCTGGTCGTGGTACGGATAT
>QILY01000207.1 GCA_003232155.1 Maribacter sp. | reverse complement strand
GCACTAAATGTATGCGCATGAAAAAAACCCTTATGAACATCTTCACTTAAAAACCCATCAAAAATAACCTGCGAGCAACTGGTAATACTCAGTGGAAACATGCCTGCTGTTAATGCTTTGCCCAAACACATAATGTCTGGAGGGTTCTCTAGATACTCGCAGGCGAAATCTTTGCCTGTCTTACCAAAGCCCGTCATAATTTCATCAGCTATGCACAAAATCCCTGCTTTTTGACACTTCCTTATCAATAGATCAAGGCCTTTGGCAGAGTGAAATTTCATGCCCGCAGCACCTTGCACTAAGGGTTCAAAAATAAATGCTGCACAAGCATTATTTTGAATGATAATTTCAAGTTGAGCGAGAACTTCTTGAATATTGTCTTCTTGTGGTACAGGAATACGCTCTACTTTTAATAAAAAATCTTCAAAAGATCCGTTGTATGATGAAAGTCCTGAAGCACTCATGGCGCCAAAAGTATCACCATGAAACCCGTCTTCAAATGCAATAAGCGTATCTCTTTTATCAGCTTTGTTATGATAATACTGCAATGCCATTTTAATGGCAGCCTCAATCGCCGTAGATCCATTATCATTAAAGAAAATCTTAGCTTGATTATTTGGCAATATCTTCATGAGTCGTTCTGACAGCTCCACGGCCGGAGCGTGGGTAAAACCACTGAACACTACAAAATCCAATTGCTGCATTTGTTTAGTTATCGCAGCGGTAATATATTCATTACAATGCCCGTACATAGTGGTATACCATGATGCTATCCCATCTATATATTCGTTGCCTTCCCCATCATATAGAACAGCTCCTTTTGCCTTTACAATGGCTAACATTTCAGGATGCAGTTTGTGCTGCGTCAACGGATGCCATAAGTGCTTTTGGTCTCTTTCAGCTAAGTTTTTTACGCTCATTTGATATGATTTATAGGGATGTCAATACTTCTCGAAACTCTGCTGCATATTTTTTGACCACTTCTTTATCAAAAACCTTTTCTTCATTAATTCTCCCTATTGAGGAAATACCGGTTTTTTTAAGAATAATACTTTCGGTAGTTGGGTGGGCATCTCCACTGAACAAAATATAAACATCATATCCTTTTTGTTTTAACCAATTGACAGTCAGTAACGTATGATTGATGCTGCCTAGGTAATGCCTTGAAACCACTATTACTTTATAATTGGGCATAATAATATCTATGATAGTGTCATCATCATTTAATGGCACCAACAAACCCCCGGCACCCTCAATCACTAGATGATTATAAGTTAATGGTTGTTTTATATTACGAATATCAATCTGAATACCGTCAATTTCAGCAGCAGCATGCGGACTCATTGGCGTTAGTAGTTCATAACTGCTTTTATGTATTACCGTTTTTGTATTCGAAATTAAATCGGCTATTTTATGACTATCAGAATTATCTAAATCGCCCGCCTGTACAGGCTTCCAGTAATCAGCTTTTAAAGCTTCAGTAATAATAGCGGAAGCTATGGTTTTTCCTACTTCGGTAGATATTCCTGTTACAAAAAACTGCTGCATACTATTCAGGTTTTGTAATTATTTCACAACTCAAACATTTATATTTTCGTTTTTCGAAAAAAGGAAAAAGCTTATAGAAAATACTTTTACGTTCGTAGTATGACTCAGATTTTTGAGCTTTACAATTGGGACAAGTAATTGGGTTACCATTATCATCTATAGCATACGCCCTAATTTCATTGTAAATGGCTAGCGCCTTATCTTTATCCTTGGCGTATACTTGAAGTTTTACCCCCCCAATAGCATTACTAATTAAAGGGTCGGAATTCAAGGTGTTTTCATCACGAAGAAAAACGGGAATCCCTTCTGATTCTAATTTTCCTTTTATAATTTGGACGTCGGCCACATATTCAAAAGAACCTAGTAGGTGAAATTTATCTTCCATAGGGTTCAAAGATACGTTACCAAGAGCTCAAGAACATCTTCAATCTCTTTTTTTGTAGTATAACTATGCAGACAAAATCGAAGCCTTTCTTCTCTTTTAGGTACTGTAGGCGAAAGAATGGGTCGCACATCAAAACCTTTTTTCTGTATTTCTTCAGCAATCGATTTTACGTGTTCGTTTCCTTCAATAATACAACAATGTATGGCAGAATTACTTGGAATGAAAAAAGGTTTTAAGTTTAAGGTTTCAAGTTTAAGGTTAAAAAAATCAATGTTTTTCAATAAGCTGGAATACTTCTCGACGCCGCTCGAAGTGGCAGAGTAATTTAGTGCAGCTAGTACAGTTGCAAGCGAATGTGGTGGCATTCCGGTAGTATATATTAGGCTTCGGGCAAAGTTCACCAAATAGCTTTTTAGCTTAGAACTTCCTAAAATGGCGGCTCCATGGCAGCCCATTGCTTTTCCAAAGGTTATGATTCTGGCAAAAACATCTTTTTCAATACCTAGTTCTTGTACTAAACCGCTTCCATTTCTACCAAAAACACCTATAGCATGAGCTTCGTCAATCACCAGATGACAATTATTTACAGTACAAAATTCTGCGAAAGCTTTCAAGTCAGGTGAATCTCCATCCATAGAAAAAACAGATTCGGTTACTATATATATTTCTGTTTCTTTTGGGCTATGACCTCGTTCGGTCTGACATCTAATTTTTAAATCATCAAGATTGTTATGCTTGAACTTATAACTTTTGGCATTGCCCATTTGTATACCATCGCGAATACTGGCGTGAATATATTCATCATAAAAGATAATATCCCCTCTTTGCGGTACTGAACTAAAAAAACCAATATTAGCATCATAGCCCGAATTGAAAACTAAGGCTGCCTCGGTTTTATAAAACCTGCATAATTTTTCTTCTAATTCAGTATACAATTGATAATTGCCAGATAACAAACGTGAGCCAGTAGCTCCATTTTGTAGTATCGCTTTTGAAGATAAAATTTCAGAAGCTGCTTTAAAAACAGCT
>QILY01000198.1 GCA_003232155.1 Maribacter sp. | reverse complement strand
TCATAGCAAATAACTTCTACATCAAAACCCCGTAGTTTTTTGGCAAAAGCTTTTCCCATATTGCCATAGCCTATTATGCTTACAGTTTTACCATCGAGTTCTATACCGCGATTGCCTTCACGATCCCATTTACCTGAGCGTACTTCCAGGTCTGCAGTATTTAGTTTGTTAAATAGCGATAAAAGCATACCTAAGGCATGTTCACCAACAGCATTACGATTGCCTTCTGGTGCAGCTGCTAAGAAAATCCCTTTTTGCCGGGCATATTGGGTGTCAATATTTTCGAGTCCAGCACCTAGTCTTCCTATGAATTTTAGGTTGATTGCTTTTTCTAAGAAGCTTGCATCCAAAGAGAAACGACTTCGAATAATAATACCGTCATAGTCATGTATTTTATTAGCTATTTCTTCTTTTGAACTGGTATAATCTTCATCATTCTGAAAACCAAGTTCAGAAAATTGTTCAGCAATGAGCGGATGATTGATATCTAAATGGAGTACTTTCATTATGGGGAAATTTATATTTTCGGGTAATGGGTCTGGGTCATTTCATGCTCAACATCGCCCGTATGGGCAGTATTCAGTTTTTCAAAAAGTAAAAGATGTACTTCTTCACCATCTTTGGTCGAAGGGTTATGCTCCACTCCTTTGGGCACAACAATTAACTCCCCTTCTTTAACAACTTCGGTTCGGTCACGAAACTGCATATACAAAGTGCCTTTTAGTACTTGAAAAAGTTCATCTTCATGTTCATGGGCATGCCAAACAAATTCACCTTTTATCTTGGCTAAAATAACTTGCATATTATCTACAGTAGCTATTTGGTGAGGATGCCATTGTTTGGTGAATATTGCGTGTTTTTCTCTAAGGTTTATAGGTTTCATAGTATTTTTTTAAGATTAGTACCCCCATTTATATAGGGCCATTAAATACCCAAAATTAGCTTAGCAATCATAAAATAGATGAGAATGCCAAAAATATCATTGCTGGTAGTGATAAATGGTCCTGTAGCGATTGCGGGGTCAATACCGCGCTTGTCTAAAAATAGCGGAATAAAAGTGCCAATAAAGCCTGCTACTACAATAACGGCAATTAATGAAGTGGAAATCGCTAAAGCGGTTAGAAAATCACCTTTCCAAAACCAAGTAAACAATAGTAATATAGCAGATAATATGAGTCCGTTTAAGAGTGCTAACAGCATTTCTTTGACAAGACGGTTGCCTATGCTTCCTTTGATGTCATCATTGGCTAAACCTTGCACAATAATAGCACTTGATTGCACCCCTACATTACCGGCCATTGCAGCAATCAATGGAGTAAATAAAAACAGTACAGTATATTGGCGAAACATCTCTTCGAAATTACCCATGATTACCGCTGCCGCTACACCGCCAAAAAGACCGAGAATCAACCAAGGGAGTCGGGCACGGGTTAAATCCCAAATACTATCATCAGCTTCTACATCTTGTGAGATACCAGCGGCCAATTGGTAATCTTTTTCAGCTTCTTCCCTAATAACATCAACAATATCATCAATGGTAATTCTGCCAACTAAACGTCCAATCCCATCTATTACGGGAATAGCTTCTAAATCATATTTCGACATGATTTTTGCGACTTCCTCGGGGTCTTCATTTACATGTACAGAATCTACTTTTGGTATATATACGTCTTTTATTCTAGCTGTTGTGGCCGCAGTCAATAAGTCTTTTAATGACAAACGCCCCATAAGAATGTCATCTTTGTCAACCACATAAATGGAATGTACACGGGTCACATTTTCGGCCTGCTCACGCATTTCTTTAACACAAGCGAGTACGTTCCAAGTGTCTCTGACCTTTACCAATTCTTTTGCCATAAGACCCCCGGCAGAATCTTCATCATAGCGCAGTAAGTCTACAATATCTTTGGCGTGTTCTTTATCTTCAATTTCAGAGATAACTTCTTGAACAATTTCTTCGGGAAGTTCGGCAATGATATCAGCAGCATCATCTGTATCAAGTTCTTCTAATTCTTCTGCAATTTCTTTTGTAGATAAATTGCCTAAAATGGCCTCACGTAAATCTTCATCTAACTCGATGAGTACATCCGAAGTTTTATCGCTATCTAATAATTTGATAAGATAGGTGGCATCATCTTCATTAAGCTCATTGATAATTTCGGCAACATCAGCATAATGTACCTCTTCTAAAAGAGATTCTAATGTAGTATCCTTCTGATTCTCTATAAGCTGTTCAATTTCAGCTACAAGTTCGTCTGTGAGTTTAAAGGGTGTCATCTGCTATCTTCTGAGTCAAGGTTATAAAATCAGCGACCGCCAATTGCTCTGGGCGCTGGTCAAATATAACATCTTCTTTGAGAATATCAGAAAGCTCGAAAGGTTTTAAACTATTACGTAAAGTCTTTCTACGTTGGTTGAAGGCTCTTTTAATTACTCTGAAGAATAGTTTTTCGTCGCAGTTGAGCGTGAAATTTTTTTTACGTGTTAGTCGTAATACCCCTGATTGTACTTTAGGTGGTGGGTCAAAGACATCGGGTGATACGGTGAATAAATACTCAGCATCATAAAATGCTTGTACCAGTACTGATAGAATGCCGTACGTTTTATTGCCTTCTTTTGCACAGATGCGTTGGGCAACTTCTTTTTGGAACATTCCTGAAAATTCAGGTACTTGCTCCTTTATTTCCAACATTTTAAAAACAATCTGTGTTGAAATATTGTAGGGAAAATTACCAGTAATGGCGAATTGTTCATCACCAAACAATTTTTGAAGGTCATATTTTAAAAAATCGGCTTCGATTACTTTAAGGTCTCCCTTAGCTTGAGTAGCTTTTGGGTTTTCTAAAGGAAAACTATGGTTTAAGTATACGATTGATTCCTACTAGATTAATATCTTCTAATAAAAGGTATTTGGTAAGCACCCCGGTACCCGGGCCAATTTCTATAACATTTTTATAGTCTGTAAAAGAAAGAGTCCCTCCAATTTTTTGAGCTATTTCTTCGTCTTTTAAAAAATGCTGACCTAAGTATTTCTTCGCCTTAACAGAACCTGCATCTTCTCGTTTCTTATCTTTCCATGTATGAAAATATTTTTTCTTTTTCTTCTTGCCCATTGTCTTAATGCTCGCTGATAATTTCTAACTCTGTTCGAAATGACACAAACTTTCCTGAAAATAATTTTGATGCTTTTGTACGTAATCTATCAGCATCTTCAGTATAATATCTTTGGAGTGTTTCTCTGTCTACAACAGTAAACTGAACTGAATAAGTATAACCTCCCATTTCTTCTTCTATTAAAACCCTGCACATTTTAGCGTTTTGAAATTTACCAGTAGCCAAAATTTCTGGTAAGTGGGTTTCATTCATCCAATGTAGCCATTGGTCATGTGCCGCTTCATCAATATTGGTGGTTACATTGTATATGTACATAGGTTTTAAAATTCAAGTTCAAATATCAAGCTCAAGTGTCAGGTTTTTATTCAAAAAAAATATTTTGAACTTGATTTTTGAACTTGTGCTTGAACTTAGTTTTAGTTAATAGCGTCTCCCCTTAACTTTCTAAAATAGTTTCTTGCTTGCGGAAAATAATAACTGTCTTGGTAGTTAAAAATAATTTTTTCATATTGATCTTTAGCTTTTT
>QILY01000006.1 GCA_003232155.1 Maribacter sp. | reverse complement strand
TTAAACAAACTAGGTCATGAAACCATTCATCAATCAATCGCCAACAGAATCTAAAAGGTTCGCTTTCTTTTCAGCTTTAAAAGACAGTAAGAGAATCCGTTGGGCAGTATCAAGAGAATACCTTTAATAATCACCCTGATTTATACAGGATTAAAAAAGGGATAGACCTTCATCAAAGCCTATCCTTTTTTTATCTACTACTTCAGTCATTGGTTTATTCCAAATTATTGATTTTTTAGAATTCCAAAGAATAATCATTACTGTAGTTTCAAAATGTATTTAAACTCTTAGGCACTGAACTCGTTTAAACTTTTTGTTTGGAACCGAAAATATTCGCTTTTGTGCTCATATGAAGTCATTTTTTATTAGCATAGCAGCTATAGCTACGGTAGTCAAAAATGGCAAAACATGAATGCAAAATGGAATATTTGCAGATACCTGCCTGCCGTCAGGCAGGAAAGAAAAAGTTTAAACGAGTTCACTGTTAAGAAATAACATACTGCTTTACAATATTTTCAGGATGCGGTTTATGTAAGTTGATGATATCAGTATTGGAATTGACGAATTTAAAATTGAATACATACATTTTTAGGTTCGGTAAAAAATCGAAGCGCCTCAACCCCTCCCTCACGTCCTACACCTGAATTTTTCATACCTCCGAAAGGAGTTCTTAAATCACGAAGCATCCAGGTATTTATCCAAACAATACCAGAATGAATATTTTTGGCTATTCTATTAGCTCTGCTAATATTTTCCGTCCATACAGTACACGCTAGGCCATAATCGGTACCATTGGCATATAACAGTACTTCTTCATCTGTTTGAAAGGGCATTAGGGTAACAACAGGCCCGAATATTTCTTCTTGATTGGTTCTGCAGTCGTTATCCAAACCTTCAATAATTGTAGGAGCTATATACCATCCATTTTCATATCCCTCAGGAAAAACAGCTTCGCCACCCGTTAAAATGGTGCCTCCTTCTTCCTTCGCTAGTTTGATGTACGACAAGACTTTGTCATACTGCAGTTTGGAGACTATAGCTCCTATATTTGTTAATTCTAGGTCAGGTGGGCCAACTTTTAAGGCCTTTACTTTTTCAACAAAATCTTTTTTGAATTTTTCATAAATAGATGCTTCAATATATAGTCGAGAACTGCAAAGACAAATTTGCCCTTGATTGGAAAAAGAGGAGCGAACCGTTGTATTGAGCATTTTATCATAATTACAATCGGCAAATATGAGATTGGGGTTTTTCCCGCCCATTTCTAACGAAACTTTTTTGAACATGGGGGCCGCAATTTTGGCAATTTCCTTACCTACTCTCGTACTTCCGGTAAAAGAAATGGCTTTGATTTTTGGATGTTTCGTAATCTCTGCCCCTACTTTTATACCATCGCCATGTACAATATTAAGTACGCCTTTTGGCAAACCGGCTTCCATACATATTTCAGATAGTAAATAAGCCGTCATTGGCGTAATCTCCGAAGGCTTTGCAATTACTGTATTTCCTGCTGCCAAGGCAGGTGCAATTTTCCAAGTAAACAAATATAAAGGCAAGTTCCAAGGTGAAATGGTACCTATAACCCCTATGGGTTGTCGCAAGGTATAATTAATCGCATCGGTCATTTCATGCGCTTGGGTCGCAAATTGGGTAATCGCTTGAGAGAAAAACCTAAAATTTGAAGCTGAACGAGGAATATCGACGGATTTGGCCAATGTAACCGGTTTACCGTTATCAATAGATTCTGCCTGCGCAAAACGCTCTAGGTTCTCTTCAATTAAATCTGCAATTTTGGCAAGTACCCTGCTTCTGTCAGTAATTGATGTAGTTGACCAAGCTATAAATGCTTCTTCGGCCGCTTTAACCGCCAATGCTATATCCGCTATATCAGAATCGGGCACTTTACCATAGACTTGACCTATAGCCGGATTGTAAAGGTCTAAATAATTGCCGGCGCATGGAGCGATCAATTCTCCATTTATATAGTTGCTAATTGTATGCATTCTCTATTTATTTAAAAATTCTTGCAGAACGGTCTTTTCCCAGACCACTTTTTCTTTATCCTTTTTTTGGCAAATAGGCGATTGCCTTAATCTCAATGAGTAAATTAGGATGGGGCAATTGGTGTACTGCTATCGTGGTTCGTGTTGGCCCGGTATGATTAAAAAATGTGCCATAGACCTTGTTATACTCCCCAAAATCTTCCATGTCCACTAAAAAAGTAGTGATGTCGATTACATGGGTTAAATCTGCACCCATGCTCTGTAGCAAGTCTCCAATATTCTCAATAACCGCTTTTGTTTGCGCGCGAATGTCTAATTGCCAATTGCCAGCTTTATCTTGTACAGCACCTATATGCGTATTGTCTCGACGACGGCTACTTGTACCGGACACATAAATAAAATTACCAACTCGTTTTACATGAGGGTAGTTTCCTAAGGGCTGTGCTTTATTTTCTACTACTTTTTCATCCATATTATATTGGAATTTTAATCGCTTTTAATTGGTTGTAAAATTCTTGCAATGGAATATTCCTGAAATCATTGTTCTTACACATTTTAAGCAATAGTTCATCTTGCTTTCTGCCACGTAGCATGGCCTCGTTATAAGAGAGGTCTGCCTGAAAGGTTACTAATGAATATTTTGAAGAATAATCTTCATACTGCTTTTCCAATTGCATTTCAATGTTCCTTTTCCGTATAAAACCCACATCATCTACATGGTCGCGCATCTCATAAAAATTATCGACGGCCAAATCTGCAATAGCATCGGTATTATCTTTTCTCTTGTCTTGAAATTTTTCGAATAGGGTTTCCCAGTCGTCACCATGCCCCTCTAACAGTTCATCAAAAATGCGCACATCTTCGAGGGATGCATTCATACCTTGACCGTAAAATGGAACAATTGCATGCGAAGCATCGCCCATTACAAGTGCCTTGCCAAAAGCCTGCCATGGATAACATTTTATGGTGCCTAAATTGCCCACAGGGTTGGCAAAAAACTC
>QILY01000002.1 GCA_003232155.1 Maribacter sp. | reverse complement strand
CAATCTTTTTTAGAAATCAATCAAGAACAATTCAAGGCATTTATGCAATTGCCTATAGATACGTCAGTAGTGATGCTGAACTTGTTAAAATTTAAGGACGTTGTCACAGAAACCGGATTGTCAGGAGAGGCATCCTACAAAGAATATATGAAGCAAGTAGCTCCGTTTTTTGCAAAGGCAGATGCCGAAGTTCTTTTCTTAGGGAAACCACAAACTATGCTTATCGGCCCAGAAGATGAAGATTTATGGGACAAGGTGTTCGTTATAAAATATAATACGATTGCTGGTTTTCTAGGGATGGTGCAAGCAGAAGGTTATCCTTCCCATTTGAGAGCGCAAGCGTTGGAGGATTCAAGATTGATTCATTGTCGGTAATAAGTACAAAGTATTAAGTACAAAGTAATAAGTACAAAGTAAGAAGTAAGAAGTAAGGGGTGCGGAATTGAAAAAGAAAAATGGTAAAGGCTCCTCCCTTTAGAAAAAGGGAGGTGTCCAACTTTGTTGGACGGAGGGTTTGAAAGCGCAAGCCATAATAGAAAACAAAACCAGCATTTAACAGATTCCCTTCTTCAACCCGCATTATTCACGGGTTTTCGTTATGAAAAGCCAAAGCACCAACCTGCCTGCCGGCAAAGGCAGGTAGAATTGGGAAGCGCAGAGATTTTTTAGAGAAAGAATTGTAGCCCAATTTTGAGCTAAACAAATTTCGGGCACCTGCCTGACCGGTTTACCTGCCGTTGGCATGGCAGGCAGGTTTTCAATTATAGCAGGTAGTTTGGTTTTGGAATAGAATATCCGTGAATAATGCGGGTTAAGGAAATGAAAATAAATAGATTCTCAATGAAGCTAGAAGATAAAGTTGTAATTATTACTGGAGCAGGAAGCGGCATTGGCGCTGCCACGGCCAAACTTTTTGGGACACACAGAGCAATTGTGGTTGTATCTGATATTAATTTAGAAAACGCCCAAAAAATAGCCAAAGAAATCAAAGAAGCAGGAGCTAAGGCATCTGCTGCCAAAACCAATGTTACAAAATTCGAAGAAGTCCAAAGCTTAATTGCCTATACCGTAAAAGAATACGGAAGACTTGATGTGATTGTAAATAATGCAGGTATTGGTGGAGCAAATCAGAATAAAACAGCAGAGCATACACATGAAGATTGGCATAATGTAATTGCTGTTAATCAAACAGGTGTTTTCTATTGTATGCAAGTCGCCCTGAAACAAATGACAAAACAAGGATATGGCAATATTGTAAACGTGGCCTCTTTGGCAGGCCTAAAGGCATCTGGAAACAATCTTTCTTATAGCGCTAGTAAGTTCGCAGTTGTGGGTATGACAAAATCCGCCGCCCTAGAATATGGTCATAAGAACATTCGAATAAACGCAGTTTGTCCTGGTTATACGAATTCGGCCCTTTTGGACCAATTACTTTCTGTTAGAGATGGTATGGGAGAGATACTTAAAAAACATATCCCGATGCGAAGGTTCGGTGAAGCAGACGAAATTGCAGAGGGAATCTGTTGGTTGGCCTCCGAAAATTCTAAATTTATTACAGGACAAACGATTACTTTAGATGGAGGTACATCCTTATGAAAAATATATGAATACATTAGAGGTCACCTACAAAGATGAATATGCCATAGTTCAAATGAACCGTGGTAAGGTCAATGCCATCAATTTTGAAATGGTTCAAGAGTTGCGTGATATTTTCCATGCATTGGAAGGTAATGCCAAGATGAAAGGAGTCATTCTTACAGGGCAACCGCATTATTTTTCCGCAGGATTGGATTTGATTGAACTGATCCAATATGACAAAGACCAAATTCGAGATTTCTTTGTCTCCTTTGGGGCACTATATTTAGAACTGGTACAGTTTAAGAAACCTTTTATATCAGCGATTACAGGACATTCCCCAGCGGGAGGTTGTGTGTTGGCTGTTGCAAGTGATAATCGCTATATGGCAGAAGGGGATAAATACGTGATCGGTCTAAATGAGGTAGCGGTAAATATTCAGATCAGTCAAAACCTAACTGAAGTTTATGCTTTTTGGATGGGTGACGGACTAGCAAGCCGATATATTTTAGAAGGAAAACTTCTAACGGGAAAAGAAGCAGTTGCAGCCGGATTGGTAGATGAACTTGTCCCCTTGGAAAACGTACTTGAACGGGCAGAAAAACGTATGCAAGTTTATCTACGAGCTGACCAAGAAATTTTAATCAATACCAAAAGCAAGCTCAGAAAACACCTTTGGGATAAATTGGATTTAGAGGCAGAAAACTCCCTAAAGGAAGCATCCGAGCTATGGTGGAAGCCTGAAATACGAGCTAAGATGAAGGCTTATGTTGAAAGTTTTTCTGGTAAGAGAAAGTAATTAGTATTAAGTAATGAGTACTAAGTTGAAAAAAGTAATGAGTACAAAGCTAAAGGTTCCTCCCTTCAGACGAAGGGAGGAGGGTTTTGGCGAAGCCAAAAGTCGGAGGGTTTGAAAGCCCAAGCCACAAGAAAAGTCACGAACCATAACTAAACCACCCTGCACTGCAAGTGCAGGGGTTTGTTAAACCAAGGACTTTAGTCCTTAATTATTTGAAAATATATCAAGCGTTTGAAATAGGTTGCGGATTTTGATTTTTTCGCATTACTAAAGTACTGCAATAAAATTGCAGGGTTTTAGACCTTAATTTGAGACCAATAAAAAACAGAACCAACATTAAAAAGATTCCCTCCCCTGTCTGCCGACAGGCAGGTTCGAGGGAATGAAAATAAAAGACACTCACTTATGAACAAACAATTATTATTTGTAAAAAGACCAGAAGGCGAAGCAGATGCTTCCTGTTGGTCATTAGAAACGAATCCTATTCCTGAAATCAGTGAAGGACAAATTTTAGTAAAACAACATTATGTGTCCTTGGCAGCAATGCGCGGGTGGATGAACGAAGGGAAATCTTATATAGCCCCAATGGAAATCGGTTCGGTAATGCGAGCTGGTTCAGTTGGGGAGGTCGTAGCTTCTAAGAATCCGAAATTTCAAGTGGGACAATATGTTGTTGGTACAGGTGGCGTTCAGCAATACACGGTAACAGATGGAAAAGGTTTTTATCATGTGGATATCGAACTGGCATCTTTGCCCATGTACATCGGTATCTTGGGAATGCCAGGTATGACTGCCTATTTTGGAATTACTGAAGTTGCTAAAGTCAAAGAAGGGGAAACGGTTTTAGTTTCTGGCGCAGCC
>QILY01000219.1 GCA_003232155.1 Maribacter sp. | reverse complement strand
AAAACTACAATAGTACTTAGTGCGGTTGCAAAATGGAGTACAACAGTAAATAAAAGACTCTCTTCAGGCAGAGAACTGTCACCTAAAATGGCTTTTCCCAATTCTAAATGGCCACTTGAAGAGACGGGTAAAAATTCAGTCAATCCTTGAATGATTCCAAGAATAATAGCATCTAAAGTGTCCAATTATTTTTTCTTCTTATGTGGGTTCAACAAAATGGCATACACTTCAATACCCAAGCCTATCAATACTAGAGTAGGTGCTAAACGAATACGTCTAAAATTGAAGATATCATCATTAAAAACATTAGGATCGTCACTACCCCCGCCACTCATTAAAATAAACCCTAAAACAATAAAGGCTATACCAATGAACATGAACATATAGTTCTTTTTTTGGAAGATAAACTCTTGTTTCGATTGTTGATTAGGTTTGTTGTTTTGATTCTTACCCATACGGCAAAGTTATGAAAAAAGTTTCCTTCTGTTGTGCTCAGGGTGAAAATGGTTATCGAGTTATTTGTTAGAGGTGCCTTATAGTTAAACCCTATCTTTAAACAGCAATAGAGTCAAAGTCTTTTTTTCCTGCTTCTAAAAGCGTAGCGGTCTATATTCTTAATAACTGATGTTACACTGCGATTTTATTAGAATTGTTTTTTGTTGTTGATAACTTGCCAAGTTGTTTCCATGCTTCTTTTGTTACAACGAGCCATATTTGATAGCGTAGTGATTATTGTCATTTCTTATTTTTAATCTTTCGAGTTTACAAAAAGTGATTATTGAAGTTATAAAATGGGCTTGCTGTGTTTTGACTGTTTTTGTTGGCGCTTTTGCAAAAGTAGCATTGGTTTTAATAATGCATTATAATATCAGACTCTTTATAATGTCAACCACTGTTTTTATCACCTTATTCTTAAAATGACCTAAGCTTATTTTTGAAATCCCGACTTTTTCAAGTCCTTTCATGGCCAACAAATCTTTTTGACTTTTAATCAACCATTCATATTCATCCAAACTTAGCTCTCCGTTGGCCAAAAGTTTTGTCCATCGTTCCAATTTATCTTTGGACGTATTTAAAAAATCCTCTATGTCTTTTTTTGTTTCCTTTTTGAAACCACTGTATTGATTTCCTAAAACCAGTAAAAGAGACTCTTTGAGTTCCTTAAGTATTTTTTCAAAGTCCATTATTGTTTATTTAGTTATTGATTCCCTAATATGATACCCATTAAACTATTTTCTGTTTCCTTGTCTTTCTTGCCTTCATATTGGATCAAGATATCCATAGCTTCCACAACTTGAGATTTCGATTCATCTAAAAAAACTTTGGAGAATTGACCTTTCTCATTCCATTCTTTGAAGAACCCAGCCAACAAATTTTTATCCTCATCAGCAAGTAATTTCCACATTTGATAGGAAATCCCGTTGTTAGGTTTATTCTGTTCATAGGCGGCTATTTTCTCAACATCTCTAAACAAATTCTCCACTTCTTGGAAATGATTTTGATACGGAGTTGTAGCCTTATCCATCAATCGAGAAGCATCTACTTTTATTTCAACTGCCTTTTGATAAGAATATTGATCAAAAGGGGCTGTTCTAATAGCTGCACACGAACTAAGTATAAGCATGGCAAGCAATGCCAGTGAAAATATTTTTAATTGTATTTTTTCCATTCTATAGTATTTGTGATTGTTAAAATAATTCTTGCTGTACTTTTAAAATTGCGTTTATATGATATTCCACAATCTTTTCCCTTCCTTCCTTGGTCATTAATATGTCTTTACATTCTTCTTCATTGTCCATAAAAAAATTTTCTGTCAGAATTGCTGGCATTTTAGTTCTTGTAAGCACATAAAAACGTCTTTCCTTGTCCAAATCACCATCAGTAAAATCAGTGCGTAATTTTTTATCGGGGAAGGTGTTTTTATATTCCAACCCAAAAATTGTGGCAATTTTATCGCTTTTTGTATCCCCGGGCGAGGTAAAAACTTCAGAGCCATGGCCTCCACCTGCATTGGCATGTACACTTAGATAGAAACTGTTGCTTTTTAGATATTCATTTGCTCTTTTGACACGTGTTTCTAAACGGACATCCCTGTATTCAGGAGCAATATTTACGTACGGAATTTTAAGTTCGGTAAGCTCTTGAATAATGCCATTTACAATGGCTCTATTAAACTCCCCTTCATACAATTGGGTACCGTTGCTCCACCGCGGACTTCTTTTTCCTGGAGTTTGGTACTTCCCATTGATAAGAGCACCATGACCGTTATCTAATAGTACAATCATAATATTCAATAAGATTTAAAATTACATTTTCCCTTATAATTGATTTTGATTATTTCTTAAAAACCTCAATACGAATTACATTGGTTAATAATAAATCTGAAATCAAGATTTAAAATATCATTGTTGTTTTCGTTGTACATCATAAAATGATTTTAACCATTATACCACTATTCCTATAGCATCAACCCAAGCAGTTCCATTGTACCATATTGGTTTGCCCAATGTCGTATCAAAAAATTGAGTGCCGGTGAATAAACCAGATGTTAGTCTTTCTGCTGTTGTACCACTCGCTGGTGCAATGGCCGTATCCATTTGTCCTTTAGTGACAAGTTCTTCGTCTACTGTTGCAGGCACACCAATAGTAGGTTGCTTGAACTCAACAACTTTCTCATGGACCATTTTACCATCGACTTCAATAGTCCGTATCACATCATAGGTTGTGCCATCATAATACGTTTTCACATGCTCCATTCTAGGTGCCCCACCCGAATTTATCATTACATCGAAAAACGATTGCGCTATGACACTAACGCCAGGCAAATACCTTTGTACGCCTACATCATTGACATAGCCTTTTCCATCTGTATATCTTACAGTTGCTGCAAAAGTCGCTTCAACGTTATCCGTTGCGTAATCTGCCTGATGCCCCCCATTGAAATCAAGGACACCGACTTTATCGTTGCCTGCGGAGCGTATGGTCATTACGTTGTTGTTCTCGAATATCGCAA
>QILY01000024.1 GCA_003232155.1 Maribacter sp. | reverse complement strand
TTTCTGAACCTGATACTGAAAGTGCAATTTCTATCCTTAGAGGTATAAAAGAAAAATATGAGGCACATCATAAAGTACGTATTAAAGACGAAGCGGTAATTGCTGCTGTTGAGCTTTCACAACGTTATATTACAAATCGATTTTTACCTGACAAGGCAATTGATTTAATTGATGAAGCTGCTGCAAAATTGCGAATGGAAATCAACTCAAAACCAGAAGAACTAGATGTTTTAGACCGAAAAATAATGCAGCTTGAAATCGAAATTGAAGCCATTAAAAGAGAGAATGATAAAGCAAAACTATCTATTTTAAATATTGATCTTGCCAATACAAAAGAGGAACGCAATGAAATATTTGCAAAATGGGAAAGTGAAAAGGCCGTGGCAGATAATATTCAAAAAACAAAGAATGCCATTGAAAACTACAGATCAGAAGCTGAACGTGCCGAACGAAATGGCGATTATGGTACGGTAGCTGAATTACGTTATGGTAAAATAAAAGAAGCTCAAGAAAAATTACAAACCCTACAAAAAGAATTGGCATCGCAACAAGATGCAGGAACACTTATCAAAGAAGAGGTTACCAATGAGGATATAGCTGAAGTTGTAGCCAAGTGGACCGGCATTCCTGTTACTAAAATGCTACAGAGTGAACGGCAAAAATTATTGCAACTAGAAGAGGTATTACATAAAAGGGTTGTAGGCCAAGAAGAAGCTATAGAGGCTGTTTCAGATGCCATTCGAAGAAGCAGGGCAGGTTTGCAAGACACCAAGCGCCCAATAGGCTCCTTTTTATTTTTAGGAACAACCGGGGTTGGTAAAACCGAGCTTGCCAAAACCTTGGCCGCCTATCTTTTCGATGATGAGAATGCCATTACCCGTATTGATATGAGTGAATACCAAGAAAGTCATTCTGTTAGTAGATTGGTAGGGGCACCTCCTGGTTATGTTGGTTATGATGAAGGTGGACAATTGACAGAAGCTATTCGAAGAAAGCCATATTCTGTTGTTCTGTTGGATGAAATTGAAAAAGCGCACCCTGACACTTTTAATGTCTTATTGCAAGTTTTGGACGAAGGTAGGCTTACCGATAATAAAGGTAGGGTTGCCGATTTTAAAAACACGATTATTATTATGACCAGTAATTTGGGCAGTCATATTATTCAAGAAAAGTTTGAAAATTCAAATGATGTCCACAGTGCAACTGAAACAGCACGAATAGAAGTATTGGAACTGTTAAGAAAAATGATTCGACCTGAGTTTTTAAATCGTATTGATGATGTTATTATGTTCACCCCATTAAGCAAAAATGACATTACAAAAATTGTACAATTGCAATTGAATCAGTTGAAAAAAATGCTTGCTAAGCAAGATATAACTATTGATGCAACAAATGAAGCCATTGATTATTTAACAGATAAAGGGTATGACCCTCAATATGGTGCAAGGCCAGTAAAACGGGTAATTCAAAAAGAGGTACTCAATAACTTATCAAAAGAATTGCTAAGCGGAAATATTAAAACCAATAGTATTATTTTAATCGACTCCTTTGATGATAAATTAGTCTTTAGAAATCAGAATGAATTAGCAAAATAATTAATTTACGATTCTTATAGGGCGAGTTCGGCATCCTTTTCGAAAATTATAGAAAAGGATGCTTTTTTATTATCACGATATACCACACAGTATATAGTTTTTTTTATATTCGTATAAAATTGATTGTTACCTATGTCGACCAAAGCTGAAAGAACTACTGCTTATATTATTGAAACTGTTGCTCCTGTTTTTAACAAACATGGTTATATAGGTACAAGCATGAGCGATCTAACTGAAGCTACAGGTTTGACCAAGGGTGCGCTCTATGGTAATTTCGAGAATAAAGAAGCTCTTGCACTAGCAGCTTTTGAATACAGTAGCAAGCGTTTGCTTGAAACTATAGGCGAAAAGTTGAACACTGAAGGCAGTTCTTTAGAAAAGTTGTTCGCACTCACCAAATTCTATCGCAATTACGATATATTCACCCTTGACATGGGTGGTTGTCCGGTACTTAATGTAGGTGTAGATGCCCAGCACAATAATGAACTTTTAAAGAGCGCAGCCAAAGAAACCATTAAAACCATTGAAGGCAAAATAGCTTTAGTACTAGAAAATGGAGTTAATAATAATGAGTTAAAGCTGCCAGTAACACCATTACAATTTGCAAAACAGTTCTATACTATGCTGCAAGGTGCTGTAGCCATGGCTACTATTACTGGTGATAGAAAATATTTATTAAATACAGTAGCTTATCTAGAGCAACTAGTACAAAAAGAAATCAAAAAGTAAAGTGATACTTTTATTTAATTCTGAATATCCAGGTGTTCTCTTGGTATTTCCCATTAAACTTACTGTCTCTAGCTCTTCTAGACTCTCCTATAGTATTGTATCTTTCTAAATAGACGTAGTTATACTTGTTTTTACTTCTATAGAAAAATTTTGGTTCAATACCCCCGTTTTTGAGATTGTTCATAAAGGCATCAAAATATTTTTTGGTGCCAAATACATTGGCGATCAAATAGAAGCCAGGTTCTAGTCCGTCTTCATTTGTAACTTCTTGATACTTTTCATCTACCTGTACTTCTACCTTTTCTGGTGCTTGCTTAGTAGCCAATTCGTCTGCTGTTTTCTTTTTGGCAAGTTCTTCAGCTTCTTTTTTAAGAGCCATAGCCTCCACCTGTGCAGCCTTAACCGCATTAATAGAATCTAAGCGTTGTTCTTTCTGTTTTTGGGCAGCCAGCTTAATTTCAGCTTTCTTAGCTTCAGTTTGCACTTGAACATCCTTGGTTTTTTGAATTGAATCTAAACGTTGTTGTTCATTTGCTTGATTTCTAGCTATATCTTCAGCTCTTTCAAGTTTTTTCTGAGCAATTTTTTCTTGTTCAGCATCTTGTTTTTCAGCTATTACTAGTGCTTCTTTTTCTCTTTTCACTGTAACAAGAGAGTCTTTTCGTTTCTCTTTCCGCATAGCTTTTTCTTTAGCCGCTAGTGCTTTGGCTTCT
>QILY01000266.1 GCA_003232155.1 Maribacter sp. | reverse complement strand
AACATCACTTCTGCACCAAAACGCACTGCAAATAATGCAACCTCTTCATCATCTGTACTGACTACTACACGATCAACTAGACGTGCTGATAAGCAGGCTTTGATTGAGTAATAGAGCATTGGTTTACCTGCAAGTGGACGTAAATTCTTGCGTGGTATGCCTTTTGACCCGCCCCTTGCAGGTATAACTACAATTGATTTCATTCTTGTTCCAATATTATAAGTAGAGACATGATATTAACCTCGACCTTCAATCTATCTAATTAGTTTATTCAACGTAATCATTCCAAGTAACTTATGTGGACTCCTCCGTTGTCAACAATAAAATCACCCAAAAAAAGAAATAAATGCGTACTGACTGTACGAGCTGCCAAAAGCGACAAATTTTTGTGTACAAATGTAGCCCAGCGGAATGCCCACAAAAATTCGTGGCTTTTAAAAATCCGCTAAATGTGCTGATTAGGAATGGGCCAGGGTCTACAGATTGACTTTTTCAAGTACGGTTTTAGGTTTTAATTTTCTTTTAAATCATGCGGATTTTTTCTTTTCCACTAATCCATTTGATACCGTTAACACCAACAACAAAAGATGAACAAAACGAAGAAACAGTAATTTTTTGACATACAAAAATAGTAGGCATTTTCAATTTAATATCTCCCATAATAATAAATTTATTGTTGATGTGATAATTCACATAAACATCCTATTCTAGCGCTTTTCAGATTTATAAAACTGGCCGTTTAAAATTTAACAAAAACTGGAGCATACTTTCGGAAAGTGCAACCTTACTAAGTATTAAATTCACTTGTACAGGAAAATACTTTCCATATTTATATATCTTAGGATATGGAACACAATAACTTATACAAGTGGTGCTCTAATTTGGTCCGTGTTGGTTCGTTCTGATTGAACAAAAGTGCAGGAATAGTCGTTCTATTTCGAGCTTTTGTGATTGAAGAACGGGCGAAGACGGGCTGAAACAGGGATGCCAATTGTATAAGTTATTGTGTTCCATTCCTTAACTATCATTTTTTCGGATTAAATTTATTATTGCTACTCCCCCCATCAGAGGCTTGAAAAAATCGCGACACTTTTGAAAATCCTCTGGATGGAATTGTTATGTGTGTATTTCCTATCAGCTATATCTACGTTTTGTTACGTTTCAATTGAATTGATGGATTATTAGCAATAAGTTCTAACATATTCTCCTCTATCCATCTATCCATAGCGCAAATTTTTTCGCGTAGAGATTTCCCCAGTTCTGTTAATTCATATTCGACATGTGGCGGAACCGTTTGCATGTCATGTCGTTTGACGAGCTGTATTTCTTCCAGCTCGCGTAAAGTTTGTGTAAGCATCTTCTGTGAAATGCCTTCTATAATTCGCATTAACTCACCATTGCGCAAGTTTTTATTATGTAAAGCATCAACAATAAGCATACTCCATTTCCCGGATACTCTACTCAAAAGATAGCGGGCAGGACATTTTTTTCGAAAAACATCGGGTTTTTCCTGGGTGATATCTTGAGGTAATTCATACATTTTTGCATACCCTACATGGTTACCAAAAGGTGCGTACTTTTCTTTTTTATTGTATAGGAATAAAATCGTTCATGAAAGCTTTCAATTTACATTTAACCGACAACTTACCTAAAGGCAATATTACGATGAGTAAAAACAACATAGCACCATTTCCTTTATTGGATAAAGACAGCGCACCTGTAAAATCGCACCCTTATTTAACTAAAGCTAAAGCAACTTTTGGCCTGATTCCGAATGTAGAGAAGGTTATGGCTCAAGCCCCCACTCTTTTAGCTTCTTATATGAACGCATGGGATGAGTTTAATGAAACCAGTCTTTCCGAGGTTGAGCGACAAATTGTGTACCAAACTGCCAATTTCGAAAATAACTGTCAGTACTGTATACCATGGCATACGATTCTATCCGAAAATGCGGGTATGACAGAACAAGATGTTGAATCTCTCCGTAGTGGAGCCCCCTTATTAGATAAGAAACACGAATCACTGAGGATCTTTGCACGAGAACTAGTGCGTACCCAAGGTAGTATCGAGCCTGACACCCTTAAAGCATTTTTCAATGGCGGATACAACGAGCAACAAGCTATGGAAGTAATTCTTGGCCTAAGTATTAAAACAATGAGCAACTACACCAATTCTATTGCTCAAACCCCACTAGATGATGAAGCCATGACTAAAAAATGGGTAAAGCCTTCATTGAGAGCTTAGTTTTAACTGGGTAGATATACCCATGGCGATTGATATTTGCTCCATGGCTGCGTTGTTGTCCTTGCAATAGAGTGACTATTACGCGTCATTTCGCCTTGCCATGAAACAAATAGGACGCACACTTAAACCTAAATCTCAAATGCCATGGGTATATGTTGATTTAACATCTAGAAATGCGTCTAAAGAATGTTTTTAGACGCATTTCTACAACGCATAACGTCGTGGATCAGCGGTTGCTAAAAGAGGCGCATTTTTGCGTCAGCAAAAAAAGTGGCTATTTTGGCAATCTTCTGAATTCACCTTGTTATACAGCCCCTGCACACAACTGAATTTTTAACTGATTGAACAAAATTTTCTACATCGTTAGTGTATTGACTCTCGATGTAACCATCCTCGCAATTTGCATGTATATGACCACCATATTTCATCCCTAAATATTCAAAAATATCTCTGAACGAATTGACAAAGGAGTGATCTGCTTCAGGACTAACAGAAGTGCAAACGACATAACCAATTTTTCCTCTTAGCCTACGCCCCATATCTTGGAACTCCTTTAAATCTAGAAAATCGGATGTTCTATCAATAAATACTTTCATTTGAGCACTAGCTGCGTACCAATAGATAGGAGTTACAAATATTAGTTTTTTATACTCTAATAAATTATTCATTAAGGGTATAAAATCGTCATCGATATTTTTGTGCCCGTAATCGTAAGGAGAGATGTTTTTTTCCGACAGATCGATAATATCTATATCTAATTCACTACCAATCCAATCGATAAACTTCCCTGTATTT
>QILY01000298.1 GCA_003232155.1 Maribacter sp. | reverse complement strand
CAGAAAACGAGGCCTACCAACCTATTAAAATTACCGATGAAAATAATTTATTGGTATGGGGCATTGTAACCTATGTCATCAAAGCTTTGTAAGAAAACTTTTTTGTTCTTAAACCCAGATTATGCATTAGAACTCCGTTATGAGCGTTACAACTACAATAAAATATGACTTTTTTAAGTTTTTCCATAGCATCGCTACTGTTAAACTTAAAAAAGTAGTGAAACGGTATATTTTGAAGTAGCTTTAAGGCGGAATAGATTTTCTAATGCATAATCTGGGTTAAATAACTGTATGTGTGAATGTTAGCTAGTCGGAATAATTCAAAAAATATGCCAACATTTATAGAAAATCTTCGTTAACTATATATAATTAGCAAAATACTAACCCTATCTGCTTCTATATTATTCAAATGAAAACTATAAAATTTTTATTGCTCATCGCTCTATTGCATCCTACTCTTAACGGATACGCTAAAGAAACTGATATTGAAAAAGCATTTCAATTAAAAGGTGATGACACTAAATCAACCATCAAAATTACTTCACCAAATCAAAATACGGTTTGGACGATTCCTGATTTGGTAAATCTTGAGTGGACAACAACAAATATTGGCCCTGAAAAATCAATCCGTTTTTTCCTTGTACGTGATGATACAGTAGTTCAAGAATTAGGGTCTTTTAAAAACAATTCTAGTAAAAGTGGTATTGAATTAGCCAAAAACATTGGTTTTAGTGATACATATCAAGTGGTGGGCATTGAACTTTTTCCTGACAACAAATATCAAATTGCACGGTTTGTAACCCCTCGTTTTACAATACGAAATAAATTGGCCGAAGAGCGTGAAAGAAAGAAACTCTTAGCAATGGCTGCACCTGAAAAGAGTACGCAAAAAATGCAAGAGCAACCTGTTGCTGTAAATAGAGACACTTTTAATGGCAGAAATATATCATATATTAAAGAATTAGTTTTTGATAGCGAAATATTAAACATTAGCATATGGGACCATGGTAGGCAAGACGGCGATATTGTATCCATATATCTTAACGGAAACGCCGTAATCTCAAAGCATTCGTTAACCTATCGAAAAAAAGATTTTGAGCTTAAATTAAACCCCAATAAATCAAATGATCTGTTTCTTTATGCACACAATCTCGGTACTGCTCCACCGAATACCGTAGCTATTGAAATATCTGACGGTACTACTTCTGAAAACATTATATTGAACTCCGATTTAAAAAGTTGTGAAGCTGTTTTGATTAGTGTGAAGAAGTGATCGGACTTAGCTTTTATATAACAAGAAAGTCAATTTGAAAATGTCATTTCATTTTTTCACCATTCCGAGAAGGACTATTCATACCCAGTTCAGGAATCATCAACAAAGGAATTTGTGTGTGTAAAGCCACCTTTTTTATGATAAGCTCCCGAGTCATTTTTTCCATGTAAGTCCAGATTCCTCATTTTAGAATATCGAACCATAAAATTCTTCAATAGTAGAAACTTCATCATCATTCAATTCCTCATATTCTTTAGATCTTTTATTCTTTGAAAGCTTGCCTTCATTTTGATTTAGGAATTTTATCAAAAGGTCGACTTTTGTATCAGGTAGGGTTACAAGGGAATTTATATAATTGGTCATCTTATCATATTTTTCTAGAAAGTCCATTTCTTCAGGAATTATCTTTTCAATAGTCTCTTCCACACATTCATAAAGAAATTCAGCTTGAAGTGTTGCATCAAAATAACGATAGAGGTCGATGGTTTCATTTGTTATTTCAATGTTATGGTCTTGGGTAGGCTTCCACTCGATCAAATCGATTCTAGGGGAGGAGAAGGCTTCCAAAACATCTTGATATTCCGCTATGTGATTCAGTATTGCAGCCGATACCGGAAAAATCATACCCCGTTTCGTATAACCCATACGGACTAATATATGATGAATCAAGTATCTATGGATCCTGCCATTTCCATCGGAAAGGGGGTGTATGAATACAAAACCAAAAGCAATACTTGCCGCTGCCAAAACAGGGTCGTAAGCGCTATTTTGTAATATGTTGTTAGTATCTATGACCCCGTTCATGAGTGAATGTAAATCTTTTGCTTTTGCAGGAATATGGTCGGGCATCGGTAGAAAGCTTTCGCGGTCATGTTCACCGATAAATCCCTCATTGGTGCGAATGCCCATATGCTTTAATTTTTTCGTACCGATTACAATGTCCTGCAAACGTTCTATCTCACTTACGGACAACGGTTTTTTCCCTGCCTGCCCAATAGCTTTGCCCCAATTTCTTGCTCGCATATTAGGTGGGTATTCCCCTTCGATAGCAAAAGAGGCTTTAGAATCCTTCAATAATAGAAAGGCAGCCGTTCTACGGATCAGGTCTTTGTTTCTTCCTTTCAACCCCTTTTCCATTAGTTCAGGAAATTTGGTTGCTGTAAATTTTTCCAATTTCTCGGTCCTTCGAATTAACGGACAAAATTCAGGAGTGCCGGGAAGATTGTTTTTTACCCGATGCCGGGTGCTGTTTTCAACAGGCCCTTCATACTGAAGCTTTGGATTTATGATCTCGACATAGGTGCCAACTTTTAAATCTGGAATATCAAGTTGTTTACCAAAAAGCCATTCATATAGGAACCAAACCCGTCTTGAATATTGGCTGGTGGGTTCATTCTTCATCATGGTCTTTACAAGGTCATCACCGGCATAAAGAAAAAATTCTTTTAAGATCAACAAATCAATGCCTTCGTATTTCAAAGCAAATATTAAATGGCCGATTTCGTCTTCCGATGGCATATAACGATTCGCGAACACTTGCCAGTATTCGGTATTATAGCGTTGTTGTTTATCAGTAACTAAGGCCAGCACATCAGGTAACGGCAAACTCATACCTGTATTTTCTTCTATAATTAGGAGAAGTTGGGCATAGCCTACCAAAACACCCTCTTCGGGTAGGGCTCTACCATGAAAAGTGGTTACTTTGCGTGAAAAACGATTACTTTTAGCCATTATTCATGAAATATGATTACAAATATAGCATGAAAAACGATTACTTTTT
>QILY01000016.1 GCA_003232155.1 Maribacter sp. | reverse complement strand
GCAATTTGCTTTTATGCCCAAAGGAGCGAATTCCAATGCGATATTACGTGTGATGGCCTCCAAAGCTGCTTTTGCAGCGGAAACAGCAGCGTAATTTTGCCAAGCCTTTGTATTTCCTTCACTGGTAAACGATATAATTCGGGTGTCAGAAGCGAAAAGCTGAGCCTCGATCAAAACTTTGGTCCAATCATATAGACTTATGGCCATAGCATCAATGGTAATCTGGAAATCTTGATGGTTCAACGCTTTTTCTCCTTCTGCATGCATTGGCTTTAGATTTCCTTTGGCAATGCTATGTACTAAAACTGAAATTTCTTCTTCTGCTCCCATCGCTTCTTTAATCTCCTCAACAAGCATCGTTCTTCTTTCAACATTCAATGCATCTACGTTAAAATTTAAACAGCGAGATCCATTTAAAGTGATTTCATTAATATGGGATTCAACCTCTTGTAAATCAGACTTTTTATCCCTGTGAGCGATAATAATATTATAATTGTGCTTTGATAACTTTTTAGCAGTAGCCAAACCTAATCCTGAACTTCCGCCCAAAACTAAAACCCATTTGTTAGCCACTTCCTTCATTTTTATTAAAATTATTTATAATATATTGTTAATCAGTATTTTAAATTACTTTATATCAACTTAAAATTAATATTTGATATTTAAAAAATCACCACTCCAACAAAACTTGTTGTGCTGAGAATCCTGGTCCAAAACTAAGAACCAATCCCTGTTCGCCTGGTTTTATGTCTTTTTCTAAAAATCGTTCTAAAACATAAAGCACCGTAGCACTACTCATGTTGCCGTACATTTTCAATACTTCGCGAGTATCATCTATATTTTTCCCTAACGAACCGAAAAGTTTTTCGACCGTTTGCACTATTTTTCGTCCTCCAGGATGAAAGATCAAGTGATTTACATACTCAATAGATGTACCATTGCGTTCTAAAAACGGATGCACAATCGTTGGAAAATGTTCAGCAATAGTATTTGGCACTTCTGGGTCCAGTATCATTTTTAAGCCATGATTAGTTAAATCAAAGCCCATCATATGTGTTGCATCATTGAAATGATACATCTCCTCCCCTATTATTTTAGGTCCTTTTGCATCTTCCTCTGAAGACAGCAATACACAGGCGGCACCATCTCCAAAAATAGCTGCACTGACCATGTTGGCCATAGAATGATCTTCTAATTGAAAAGTAGCTGTAGGGCTTTCAACCGCAACAACAGCAACACGCTTACCTGGGTTTGATTTTAAAAAATTACTTGCGTAAATTAAACCAGAAACACCAGCTGCACAACCCATTTCAGTAACAGGTAGTCGTACTATATCAGTCCGTAACCCTAAATCATTGATCAAATAGGCATCTAAAGACGGAATCATAATACCCGTACAACTTACGGTAATAATATAATCTATAGAATCGGCTGTCCAGTTACTTTGTTTTAACGCTTTTTGCAATACTTTTTTTCCGAGTTTTTTTACTTCACGTACATAAATAGCATTCTTTTCTTCAAATGAGGTGGCGTTAAAAACTTCTTCAATATTCATGATTCCGTAACGCTTATCTACCGCTGCGCCTTCGAAAATTTTAGCTACTTTACGACGAAAGCGTTTGTCTTCACCAGCCAACCACAACGCTACAAACGGAAGTATATCTTCAGTACTACGGCAATATTGCGGTAATTCTTTAGCTACCGTCACTATTCGGATATCACTCATACAGGGGTTTCTTGATTAGGTTGCATGATCCATACATATCTAAAAGCCCATTTCCATTGAATATAATGACTAACTGACCGAAACCCTTTAGAATATTCAATTAAATCAGATTTCACAAAGCCTTTGCTTATAGATATTAATCCGTCTATTTTAGCCGTACTTGTTTTTATAAAAATAGTACTAAATAGCTTGAAAAGGTAATATGCCCACCTGCTTCTATGTAAATCGTTTATTACGACTCCTATACCTGCCAAATCAACAAATTTCTGCAAGAAAACCATAATGTTCCCATTCGGAAAATGATGCATGGTCAAGGTATTTATCAAAATATCGCATTGAAACGTTGAAGGGTCTAATTTCAGAATATCATGATGCATATAACTGATCTCTTCATATTCATTAGATGCTTCTTTGGCCAATTGCAAAGCCTCTTCATTTAGATCAATACCGATTAAATTCACTTTTATATGCTTCTTTCTACAATATTCAGCAACTTCTCGCAGCATATTTCCATCACCACAACCCATGTCAATAATAGTATATACTGACTTTGGGTTATCTGCTATCAATTTAGAAACAGCATTTATAGTTATATGATTCCCTCCCAAAATTCTATTCACCCGATTAATATCATCATATACTATTTGCAAACTCTGTAAACCCTCACGAAAATCATCCATCAATTCAGGTTCCTCACTACGTCTTGATAAGTCTTTTAACATTTTATATGTTTGCCGTGTGTACTTTTAATCAATTTTTTTAATAATAGTGGTGAGCGTGTGGCTAGGGTAATTGCCCAATCTGAAAGCTGTTCGTTTAATAATAAGGATTGTAATTGTCTTCCCATCCATAAACGCTGGTTAAAAGCTTTATGCCATTGTATTTCATAATCTTTCTCAAACTGTGAACGATTATAATTTTTATTAGTTAAGTATTTATGAATACCTTCAGATGCGATTTTTGCAGAATGAATCGCCATCGCCATACCATTACCGCATAATGGATGTATTAGTCCTGCTGTATCACCACACATTACAATATGATTTTCAATTATTTTCTTTTTATGGAAAGAAATTTGGGCTATGGTCAACGGTTCTTCGAAAATAGGCGTCGCTTTTTCTAAGAAAGAGCTTAGAAAAGGGTTGTTTGCAACTATATTTTTATTAAAATTAGAGATGTCTTTTTCTTTTTGAAAACTGGCATACGAGGCCAAATAGCAAAAATTGACCGCTCCCGTTTCCGTTTTTGATAAACCCCCATATCCACCTTTGAAATTATGAAGCGCTACTAAGTTATCGGGGAAATCATCAAACGCATAGTGCGCCTTCACGCCCAACCATGA
>QILY01000267.1 GCA_003232155.1 Maribacter sp. | reverse complement strand
TTAATTTTCTAGCTCCAAATCCAATTCTATCACAAATATACTGCCCGTTTTCGCAATATGCAACCAACTCATTCTTAATAAATTGATATATTTTTCCTTTTTCATTTTCAGGATATAATACGTGAACATTTGCCCCTGCATCTAAAGTAAAACATACTCGGGAGCCTGAAGCTTCTCGAAAGGCCCATATTTTATTGATAATTTGCATGGTATTGGGTTTCATCAAAATAAAATAGGGCAAGCTTGTCATCATCATAGCATGAAGCGTTAACGCTTCACTTTCAACTATTTCGATGAACTTTTTTAAATTTCCATCTGCAAAAACAGCTTGTAATTTTGTCAGGTTTTCGTGCGCTTGGTCGAAACGGTTTTTCGCATACGGATGATTGTGCATTAAATCATGACCAACGGTACTACTTACTTGTTTTTGTCCTTTATCGACCAAAAGTATAGTATCGTGATAGTTTTTGAAAACTTCATGTACTTTGTAGGGGTATTTAATTCCGAACAGATCAGAGCTTTCTTTTGTATCTGCATGATTGCCCCATTGAACTATATCCCCTTCAATACTACGGCATGCACTACCTGACCCTAAACGAGCTAAAAAAGAAGCTTTTTTATTGAAAAAATCGACACTCATTTCAGGGTTTAATTTCTTTTCTAAATCCATCAGACATAAGCTTAAGGCTGACATACTACTGGCAGAAGATGCTATTCCGCTACTATGCGGAAAAGAGTTTGAGGTCTCAATTCTAAAATGGTATTCTTTTAAAAAAGGCAAATAGGCGTATACTCTATTGAAGAAAATATTAATTTTTGGTTTAAAATCTTCTTTTGGTTTTCCTTCAAATAACAGATCAAAAAAAAATTCAGACCCTTCATTTTTTAATTTTTTATAAGAAATAGATGTAGTAGTTGCGCAGGCATCTAACGTAAAACTAATAGACGGATTTGCAGGAATCTGATTTTTCTTTTTGCCCCAATACTTCACCAAAGCTATATTACTTGGAGATCTGTACGTTATTTTTCCTTCTTTTACTTTCCTTTTTTTCTCTTCGATATATGCCAAAGGAATAAAAATTTTCTCAATCATTGAAAGCGCGATTTTCACAAAGATAGCTTTTAAGCTGTTTTGGGGTAGCTGACAATCAAATAAATCACTATTTTAGGAAAAATACTCCAACCACCTTGAAAAAGAAATTAACCTATATCGCAATTACTGTAAGTGTATGCCTAGTTATTGGATTTCTTGCGAGTTTTGCTACACAAACTTCAGTAAATACTTGGTACATAACATTGAACAAGCCAAGTTTTAATCCACCTAATTCAATTTTTGCTCCGGTCTGGACCATTCTTTATATTATGATGGGTATATCAGCAGGACTAGTTTGGGCAAAAGGCTTACATCATATATGGGTAAAAACCGCTTTATACCATTTTGGTTTTCAATTATTATATAACGCCTTGTGGAGTATTGTCTTTTTCGGACTTAGAGAACCATTTTGGGGGCTTTTGGTAATTATCACCTTACTGATTTTACTAACGCTAACCATTCGATGGTTTTATGTAGTAAGTAAACCTGCAGCATATCTTCTAATTCCTTATTTTTTATGGCTGTGCTTTGCTACAGCTTTGAACTATAAGGTTTGGGAATTAAATTAATACCCTGGGTTCGATTACTATCAATCTCACAGTCGGTAAATTACAATCAATTCAAAACCTAATTCCTAGATAAGCCGTCTAAATAGCAATCCTACATTTATGCCCCTCAATAATGCTATATGTATTATGTTTTTGTGATGCCCTGGGCGGCAATGTAAGCCCCTGTCCATGCATTTTGAAAGTTAAACCCTCCGGTAATGGCATCTACATTAATAACTTCGCCTGCAAAAAATAGATTGGGCCGCACTTTACTTTCAAATGTTTTAAAATTAATCTCTTTAAGCGCAACACCACCTGCGGTAACAAATTCTTCTTTGAAAGTACTCTTACCATCTACCTTAAAAATACAATTGGTCAATTGGTCAACAAGGTTCAGTAATTGCTGTTTTGTAGTATCTGCCCATTTCGTATCTTCAGAGATACCTGATGCCCTAACCAATTTGGTCCATAAACGCCTAGGAATATCCACTGCTTTTGTTCGCAATACCGTTTTCTTTGGCTCTATATCTTTAATTTGCATAAGTAAATTAATAACTGCCCCTTCATAATAGTCAGGCAACCAATTCACTCTAATCGAAAATTTATAATCCTTCTCGTTCAAAATCTTTGCGCCCCAAGCCGATAGCTCTAAAATTGCCGGGCCACTCATACCCCAATGTGTAATAAGTAATGGACCTTCAGAAGTTAGCAACGATTCTTCTGCAACTTTGCTCCTTAACTTTATTGTTATTTTAGAATTGAATGTTTTTTTGGCCAATACCTCAACTCTTGCATTTGTACTTAAGCCAGGAACGGCTGAAATTCGCTCATCTTTGATATTAAATGTAAAAAGAGAAGGTACGGCCGGTTCAATAGTATGACCCAAGCCTTTCAACAGATTCCATATTTTAGGATTACTACCAGTAGTAACCAACAATTTTTTACCCAGATATGTATTTTTTTGGGATGTAACCTGCCAAACCGTTTCCTCTTCAACAACAACAGATTCAATATTTGTAACGGTGCTATATTTTAATAATTTAATACCTGACCGGGCAATTTCACCAAGAAAACAATCAATTATAGTTTGTGAAGAATTAGAAACTGGAAACATTCTACCATCAGCTTCTATTTTTAAATTCACGCCACGTTTTTCAAAAAACGCAACAACATCGCCAGTGCAATAGGTATGGAAAGGGCCTAAAAGCTCTTTCTCGCCACGTGGGTAATTTTTCGCCAATTCACTTGGGTCAAATTCTGCATGGGTAACATTACATCTACCACCACCTGAGACCTTTACCTTGGAAAGCACATTTTTACCCCGTTCAAGAATTGCAATTTTTAATTGAGGATTGGCTTCAGCAATATGTATTGCAGCATAAAACCCAGCAGCACCCCCTCCAATTATAATAATATCATACATTAATTTACACGTTC
>QILY01000097.1 GCA_003232155.1 Maribacter sp. | reverse complement strand
AATGGTGGAAAGAAGGCATCGTTTATCAGGTTTATCCCCGAAGTTTTCAAGATACTACAGGTAATGGCATTGGTGACCTACAAGGCATCATTAAACGGTTGGATTATATCAAAAGTCTAGGCGTTGACATTATATGGCTGAACCCTATTTATGAATCTCCAAATGATGACAATGGTTACGATATCAGCGATTACCAAAACATTATGCAAGAGTTTGGTACAATGTCCGATTTTAATGAACTATTAGCCGGCATAAAAAAAAGAGGCTTAAAACTAATTATGGATCTTGTAGTAAACCATAGTAGTGATGAGCATGAATGGTTTAAAGAATCTCGAAAATCCCGTGATAATCCGTATCGTGATTATTACCATTGGTGGCCTGCTGAAAAAGGAACTCCTCCTAAAAGATGGAGCTTTTTTGACATAGAGAGTAATGCTTGGAAATATGATGGGCAAACTGATGCGTATTATCTACACTACTTCTCGGTAAAACAACCCGATTTAAAATGGGAAAATCCAAAATTAAGACAGGAGGTTTATGAACTCATGCAATTTTGGTTTGAAAAAGGCGTAGATGGTTTTCGAATGGATGTAATTTCATTTATTTCTAAGGATATGGATTTTCCTGAACTGCCTGAATCCTATAATGGTGAATTTATCCCTTTCTATGCTAAAGGCCCCAAATTGCACGAGTATTTGCATGAAATGAACAAAACCGTTCTAAGCAAGTATGATGTAATGACCGTAGGTGAAGCTTCAGGTATAGCTATTGACCAAGCTTTGAATTTTGTTGATGAAGACCGTAGCGAACTCAATATGTTCTTTCATTTTGATTTAATGGGATTAGACCGTGAAGCGGGAGAAACTTTCTTGATGGCCAAAGAACCCTGGAAACTAACAGCGTTTAAAAAAATCCACTCAGACTGGGATGCCGTTTTTGCAAAAAAAGGATGGGGCAGTATGTTCCTCAACAACCACGATTTTCCGCGCAGTGTGAGTCGTTGGGGCAACGATTCTAGAGTTCACTGGCGCAACTCGGCCACTATGCTACAAACATTTCTACTTTCAATGCGTGGCACTCCCTATTTTCATTATGGGGAAGAAATAGGTATGACCAATGTAAAATTTAAAAACATCTCGGATTATCAAGATATCAATACCCTAAATCGTTATGAAACACTAAAACAAAATGATGGCGATTTAGAAGCATTTATTGAGAACGAAAAAGATGCCAGTAGAGATAATGCTAGAACTCCCATGCAATGGGATACTTCTGAAAATGCGGGTTTCTCACAAGCAAAACCATGGCTTAAAGTCAATGAAAATTATAAAGAAGGTATTAACACTACTTCTCAAGAAGCTAAGGAAAATTCGGTATTGAACTATTTTAGAAAAATGGTTCAGGTACGTAAAAATAATTTAGCGCTCGTATATGGCTCATATAAACTACTGTTAAAAGATGATGAAGATATCTATGCCTATACCCGAACTTTAGGTGATGAACGCTATATGGTACTTTTAAGCTTTTCTACCAAAAAAATAGTAGTTAGTATTGATGAAATTACTTTTGAAAAAGCAGACCTTGTAATTTCTAATGATAAGGAATGTCTTACCAATAAAAAGAATATATTTGAATTAACGCCTTATCAGGCTAGTATCTATAAATTATAAAAACCAAACGTCATGAAAAAAAGTCTACTTTTTGTCCTAATTATACTTTTAAGTATTGGAAGTCTAAGCGCCCAAAAAAAAATTGAGGATATCATCAAAAAATTAGATGGTCAAACAGAGGTTTATAGTGCTATAGCCCAAAATATATGGGAATTGGCCGAAATGGGCTACCAAGAAGAAAAAAGTTCTGCACTACTTCAAAAGACATTGAGTGATCAAGGTTTTTCCATAAAAAAAGGCGTTGCAAAAATACCTACTGCCTTTATTGCTGAATATGGTAGTGGAACTCCTGTGATTGCGATTATGGGTGAGTACGATGCTTTACCCGGGCTTTCACAACAAGCTGTTTCAGAGAAAAGATCAGCAGGAAAAACTGCTGGCCATGCTTGTGGGCACCACTTGTTCGGCACCGCATCAACTGCAGCTGCCATTTCGGTAAAAGACTGGATGGTTGCCAACAAAACCAAAGGCACAATCCGTTTTTATGGTACACCGGCCGAAGAAGGTGGGGGAGCTAAAGTATATATGTCACGAGAAGGGCTATTTGATGATGTAAATGTTGCATTGCATTGGCATCCGGGTGCACAAAATGCAGCTAGCGCAGCAGCGGCTTTGGCCAATATTTCAGCAAAATTCCGTTTTTATGGTGTTTCTGCCCATGCCGCTGGTGCCCCTGAAAAAGGGCGTTCGGCATTGGATGGAGTTGAAGCTATGAATACTATGGTCAATATGATGCGTGAGCATGTTCCACAAGAAACACGTATTCACTATGTGATCACAGACGGTGGTAAAGCTCCAAATGTAGTTCCTGATTTTGCCGAAGTCTACTATTATGCCCGTCATAACCGTAGAGACGTGGTAAAAGGTATATTTGATCGTATTGTTAAGGCAGCTGAAGGTGCAGCTCTTGGTACAGGCACAACAATGGATTATGAAATCGTAAATGGCGTACATGAGCTTTTGCCAAACCTAACCCTACAAAAATTAGTTCATAGCAACTTATCAAAAGTTGGTGGAATCGAGTACACTCCAAAAGAAAAAGCTTTTGCCGATAAAATTGCCCTTAGTCTTGGACAAGAAAGTGCAAATCTTGAGATTGCTAAAAACGTACAACCTTATAAAGAAATCGCCAAAGCGTATGGCTCTACAGATGTAGGCGATGTAAGTTTTGTAGTGCCTACTGTAGGGTTTAGTACCGCTACATGGGTGCCAGGCACTTCTGCACATAGCTGGCAAGCCGTTGCCGCTGGCGGAACAAGCATTGGAAAAAAAGGAATGATGGTTGCTGCAAAAACACTTACACTTACAGCTATTGACTTGTTTAAAAATAAAGATATAATCACAAAAGCCAAAACAGAATTTATAGAAAGACGCGGCGTTGACTTTAAATACATTCCGCTTTTAGGCGACAGAGCTCCTGCTTTG
>QILY01000126.1 GCA_003232155.1 Maribacter sp. | reverse complement strand
GATGTATATAAAAAAAGTCAAGGACGATCTTGGAGACGGCCTTGGAAGAAGTACCCGAATTTAAGGCACTGGCCGATACCTTGGAAAGAAGTTTTACCATCAATGGCAAGGCCACCAGTACCCTAAGAAACTACCTTCGCTGCCTTGCGCACCTGGCGCTCCATTATCAATGTAGTCCAGATCTGCTGGTCGAAGAGCAGATAGACGATTATCTGTACCACTGCCAGAACCTGCACAAGACCCCTTCCGAGAGTTTTTTCAAACATACCATCTATGGGCTGCGTGCCGTCTACAAGGTTCTGGGGATGGATAAAAAGCGCATCCGACTTCCACAGATCAAAAGGCAGAAGGACCTTCCGGTGGTACTTAACAAAAGGGAGGTCCGGGAGCTGTTGGACGCTCCCAAATACTTAAAACATCGGTTGGTACTGGCCATGCTCTACGGTTGCGGCCTGCGCAGCTATGAACTCTGTAACCTGTTGCGATCGGATATAGATTTTGACCGACGGACCGTGTTGGTAAAAAAGCAGAAAGGAAAGGTGGACCGCTATGTTCCCTTGAGCCCGCACCTTGCCCGGGGCCCGAGAAGCTATTTCAGGACCGAAAACCCCGTAAAACATGTTTTTAATAGTCAGGTCACAAAAGACGGGGCGTTAGGGCCGCTTACCACAGCGGGTATCCAATGGGCCATCAAGGAATGCCGTTCCAAAGTAAAGACCAAGAAGAAGTTTACCGCCCATACGCTTCGGCATTCATATGCCACCCATTTACTCGAAGATGGGATGAACATAATGTGTTTAAAGGAGCTTTTGGGGCACGCCCATATAGAAACCACCATTGTGTATTTACAGGTTTCTAACTCAGGGAGTTCGGTGAAGTTCAGTCCGCTCGATACCTTGTTTGCAAAGTAATGCAATCCAAACATAGCGTTGCAGATGTGTTGAATCTAGAAGTAGGCCATCTCCAGGACATAGCGCATACGAGTTGGAATGCCCGCGGCTTGCACGCAATACGAAAATGCCGTACCAAAGCCCTTGGCGGGCATTTAGACTGGTGTATGGATTGTAAAAAACTGCATTTGCAATTCAATTCTTGTCGCAACCGGCATTGTCCTACGTGCCAGGGGCATAAACAGCATCAGTGGATTATCGCTAGAACGGCGGAACTCCTTCCTGTGCCTTATTTTCACGTCGTTTTTACACTTCCAGACCATCTTGATCTTGTAGCATTACGATATCCCAGAGTGCTTTACAAGATATTATTTGACACCGTTTGGGAAACACTTAGTGCCTTTGGGAACAACCCCGAACATCTTGGTGCAAAACTGGGGATGGTCGCGGTACTGCACACTTGGGGCCAGAATCTACAATTGCATCCGCATCTGCACTGCATCGTTCCCAAGGGAGGTGTCTCAAAAGCGGGGTTCTGGAAAAGGGGAAAGGGAAAGGACGATTTTCTGTTTTCGGTAATAGCGATGAGTGATAAATACCGGGGCCGTTTTGTGGCAAAATTACGCAAGGCACTTCCCAAACTACCACAATCTTTATATGACGGTCTGTTCAAAAAAGAGTGGGTGGTCTATGCCAAGCCTCCTTTTGGAAGACCGGAACATGTAATCGAATATTTGGGAAGGTACACGCATAAAATAGCGATCGGCAACCACCGTATATTGAACATCGATAAAGAGAAAAGGGAGGTCACCTTTAGCCTGAAGGACTACAGAAAAGGCGGACAAAGAACAACAATGACACTCACGAGCAAGGAATTCATACGGCGTTTCCAACTACATATACTGCCCAAGGGCTTTACACGGATACGCCATTACGGGTTTTTGAGCAGTAGTTGGAAAAAGGAAAGATTGCCGCTGTTGCAATTACAATTGGCGGATAAGAACTTGATACACACGGAAAGCTTTGTAATCCAAGAGAGATCGTTGCACCGCATTTGCCCTAGCTGTAAAAAAGGGACATTGATCACCCTTTTGGCCTTTGACAGCCGTGGCCCGCCAAAGGGTTACCAACAGACCATAAAACGTAAACTATTGAAATTCAGCATGTAAGAACGGTCCTAAAAAGGGCCCTGGTATACTACTGCCCAAAACGAGGGAAAAGGGCGTAAATACTCAAAAGGAGTATGGGATTTACATCAAAACTTTCTTCATTATGTGGTTTTCTACAAAAAAGGAGGCTATAAAACGGAACAACAACGACCTTCTTCCTTGCCAAGGTCTAGGAAAACTTCCCGAACTTCCCGAATTCCCCCTTATCTGCAAACCCCGAATGAGTCAACAAGTCATATAGCGCTAGCCTATCGGCACGCCATATGCTTAGTTATTAGCTTTAGTGATTTATTAATCATCGGTACAGATTGTAATTTATCCATCACAGATAAACATCGCAATATGGTTTAGTTCTCAGATTCGATATGGATATAAAGATTTTAAATTAAGTAGAAATTCCAATAAATTTATAAAAACAGATTTTTGTATTTCAAAGAGAAAGTAGGAACTTGAATCTTTTTGTGTTTATTGAGTTAATCCAAAGGGTAAACAAGTATTGCTAGTCCAGATAAACAACAAATCTACAAGTTACTACTTTTATTGGACTAAAACAAACATAAAGTACTGATATTAAGATTCTTGTAATATTTTGTTCTCTTTTGTCTTGACACAAAAAGAACCAAAAAAGTCAAGACTACAACCATTTTTCTAAAATTACTAATCCTCGCATCCATCCGTTGCCTAGCTCGTCCTAAAGTCCTCAAACAGGGCAACATCCAAAATGGATACTTGCGGTTGTAATTTTAACCAAAAATACTTGATGTCAACTCCCACATTCCAAGAATGATTTTCTTACACCATCAAGTTCTAATTACTAAAATTTTCGCATTAAAGCTAACGGTTATGCTAAAAAGCGTTGCCATCCCGCAGGGTGGCTATGATTTTTTAGCGAGTGTTGGTAGCTTTAATCGTAAAACTAATGGTCAAGTAAGATATCTAGTTCAGGTTCAGTTGCCTTAAGCTTAAACTTCTTCATGTTCTTTTTAATTAAATAAATTGATTCATTATCCTCAATAACTGCAACTCCATTATTAAAATCATACGCCTCTTTATAAATTGGTTCAACTTCTACATCACCATTCAAATTAATATACCCACATTTGTCTCCAACAAAATTGCCTTTTGAAGAGTTCGACCTTCGTTGCCTATAAACAGCCAAACCATCTGAAAAAGGCCTTACATTACCAGTAAATTTAAACTCTATCACAACTTCATTCTTAGAATTTATAAAACCCCACTTCCCATTTTTAATAACTGGAGCTAGCCCTTGAGAAAAATAGTTGGCATTCTCATACATTAATGGAATTATAATTTTCCCATCCGAATCAATAAATCCAAACTTATTGTCTATTGCAATAAAAGCATAGCCTTCATTAAAACTTCCTATTTCATCATAAATGCATTCTGCGATTAGATTAAATTTTTTATCTAGTAGACCCGTTTTGTTACCTAATTTAATATAGTATATTTTGCTTGTTGGTATTATTCGTGAATATTGGTAGAAACTATATTTGTAACTTATATCATCATAAAGTGGTTCAACTACGAATACCCCTTTTTTATCTATAACTCCAAATTTTCCTCCAGTTTTAACGATAGCATAACCGTCATAAAATGGGCGGATAAACTGAAAAATGGGTTTAATTAGTACCTCTCCTATATTACTTAAATAGCCGTATCTATTGTTTAAACCAAAACCAATAATATCTGCGTTAAAATTGCTGGTTATTTGGTCAAAAATGAAATCCGTTAATGGTTTCCCCTCAAGGTTTAATAATCCGTACTTTCCATTTTTATTTGCTATTATTAATTTGCCATTGTCTGACAATTTTATATTAGATTCAAATTCAGCTTTTAGGATTTCGTTGCTTTCTATATTTACTAATCCAGACTTACCCATCTTTTCAAATTTAAATATTTCTGCTGAACCTGTATAAGAAAGATATTCGAAAGAAGCAGGTATTATATGATTTCCTTTTTGGTCTAATACACCTAATTTACCAGCCAATTTAAAAATTGAGTATCTCCCAAAATAATTTTTATAATAACCTCCTAATTCTTCATATTTTGGTTCAACAATAATATTGAAATGATTATTCACATATCCATATTTATCATTTCGCTTAAAAAGATAAGTCTCTTTACTGACTTGCGAATAAGTATATCCCGAAATGATAAAGGTTAAAAGTAAAAATGTAAGTTTCTTCATTTTAATTAGTAATTGTCATTTATTGCTACCCGGTTAGTATAAGAATAGTAGCCGATTGCGTAACTCCAATTTTTCAATTTACTACTAAAATTGTTGCGGACTACAATGTTCATATTTACTACTATTTCGGCTATTATTTTTATACTTTGTTAGCCACTGGCTTTTTTCGTTACTTTATTTACTTTCACATAAAACCAAGGCGAAGATTCAAATCCGTTTTTCTCGTCATTCATATATTCTACCATTTCACTCCATTTATCATTTTCGTTAATCAGTCCTAATTCGTTTATTTCAATTCCGAATTTTTCGATTAGTTCACTTGCTAAATCGTGGCAATGGAAACTATGAAATTCACTACTATCTTCAATTCCGATTAAGTCGTAACCTAAAGTCAGTTCGCCTTTACTTTCTGTAATTCCTCTTTTTAAGTTTATAGACAGTCCGATTTCGCCAAAACTTGTCTTTTCAGGATTGAATAAACTAAGTAATTCGTCTCTTTCTGATTCGGGGAAGTTAATACTCAATATTTCACTTTCTGCTTTTGGAAAAAATGAACTTTTATATTCGGTCAAGGTTTCTAAATCCGCAAAAGTGCAAATCCATCCGATTTTGTTTTCCTCCATTTTTTTGTCCGTCCAATTCTGAATTTCTTTAATGAGCTTTTCGTTAAGATTAAAATTCGATTTCGTTTCTGAATTTACTTTTTTTCCGTTTTCAGCCCACGAAATTGACCAAGCGTCTAAAAAAGAATCGTTAATACAAGTGCTACAAGTATGCAATTTTTTTCCTTCGTAAGTTCCAAAATTGGAATCACGAAGTTTAATTAAATAATATGCTCCAATGTAGTATCTCAATGTTTTTTTTAGCTTGTGGCTAACGATTTGTATAAGAATAGTAGCCGATTTCGGAAGTAGAATTTTTCAGTTTACTACTAATGTTGTTGCGGACTACAATGTTCATACCTGCCTGGCCGGTAGGCAGGTTTACTACTATTTCGGCTATTATTTTTATACTTTGTTACCTGCTGGCTTTCTTTTCAGTTTACTAAACGATTCAACAAATTTTTCTAATTC
>QILY01000301.1 GCA_003232155.1 Maribacter sp. | reverse complement strand
CCTGCTGGCTATTGGTCATCATTCGCATTTTAGTAATGTTCAAGTCGTGAAGAATTTGCGCGCCGATACCAAAATCACGAGTATCCATATCAATTTTCGGAGCTTTATACACCCCTTTTTTTTGTAATTTTTTTAATTGAGCCAAGCGTGCTAATAAATTTAACGACTCTGAATCTTGATTGATGAAAACAATGGCTCCCTTACCTTCTTTATTGAGGGCCTTGAACATATCTTCCAATTTTTTATCATGGTTATTGGTCAAGGTACCCAATATATCATTGTTTACTAAAGTAGAATTGATACGGGTAAGTATTTTTTCATCTTTGTTCCAGTTTCCTTTGGTAAGCGCAATATGAACGTTATTGTTTGTTGTTTGTTTATAAGCTCGTAATCTATAATCGCCAAAACGGGTCGAAATATCAAAATCTTCCTTTTTTTCAATAAGGCTATCGTGTTCCATACGATACGCAACAAGTGATTCGATAGAAACAATTTTTAAATCAAATTTCCCTGCAACTTTCACTAATTGTGGAAGCCTTGCCATACTACCGTCATCATTCATAATTTCTACGATGATACCAGCGGGTTTGAGTCCGGCTAAACGGGCAAAGTCAATTGCAGCTTCGGTATGGCCTGTTCTACGTAAAACACCGCCTTCTTTGGCAACTAATGGAAATATATGCCCTGGGCGTGCTAAATCATGGGGTTTGGTTTCAGAATTGGTAAGTGCATATACTGTTCTAGATCTATCGGAAGCAGAAATTCCTGTAGTTACTCCATTTCCACGTAAATCAACTGATACTGTAAAAGCGGTTTCTAATGGATCAGTATTATTATTTACCATCATATGCAGACCTAGCTCCCTACATCGCCCTTCGGTAAGGGGTGCACAGATTAATCCTTTACCATGTGTGGCCATAAAATTTACCGTTTCAGGAGTAGCCAGTTCTGCAGCAGCTATAAAATCGCCTTCATTTTCACGATTTTCATCATCAACAACAATAATGACTTTACCTTGTCGAATATCAGTAATTGCTTCTTCAATGGTATTTAACTGTATGTTTTTTTCCATTTTTGTAATCACGTTGTTTCGATTTCCTTTTTCTTTTTAAACAATTTTTTAAAAAAGTCAACTACACCACCCAGACTCATTAAGCCCTTGTCTTCAGTAGCTCTTTTTGTAAAAATAACTCCTAAAGGTAACATTATCAGCGTGGATAACCACGCACCTAACATTGGATGAATATTACCTTTTTTGGCGTAATTCTCTCCAAATACTCCAATAAAATAGTAGACCAAGAATAAAATAATTGCAATGACCATGGGTAGGCCCAAACCACCTTTGCGAATAATAGCACCAAGGGGGGCGCCAACAAAGAATAATATGATGCATGATAGTGCCAATGCATATTTTTTATGTTTTGAAAGAATATGGCGATGGTATATCTCATACCTTTTGCCCATCTCTTTCCTTTTTCCTTCTACCGAAGATAATATTTGAGTGATTGAATTTTTTGCTGTATTAATTAATTGTAATTGTTGCCATTCTTGATATAAACCCATAATACTCTTCGTGGTCAGGGTATCTATTTTAGTCTTTTCAATGGGTAGCTCCTCTTTCTTTTTTACTTTGACAACAGTAGTGTCAATAGGTGGTAGTGGAATGAAAGCACCCATTCGACTGTTGATATTTTTTGCAAATGCCGTAACTATTCTAAGGTTATCAGTTTTAAGGGAGTCAATATCCCTGTTCAAACGTGAAACATTTTTCATTTTTTCGGTACGTATAGATCTTTCTTCTTCTAAATCTATATTATTGAACTCGGTAAGGTCAATATTCATGGTATAATGTTCAAAATTACCTTTGGCATACGGGTATTTTCTTTTGTCACTATTTTTTTTGGTCTCTACATTTTGATATAAAGTACCGTCATTCAATACCAATTGAATAATATCTGAATCTTGCTTACTTTTTAATTCTCCTGTTTTGGCCTTGATTACTCTGTAATTAATATTAGTTTTTGTTTTTTGATGGATAATAATGTTTTCAAGAAATTCATCATTTGAGCCCGATTTTCGGTCTACCTTAATATTCATATTGGCGCTTTCAAAATCACTGAAAACCCCTTCTGTTATGGCAATTGCAGGTTTTAATTTGGCTATGTTCCTTCTGAGATTGAATATTTTTTGTTCTGAGGAAGGTATTACTGTATTGGCAAAGAAAAAAGTAGCGCCCCCTAAAATGCTCACGAAAATAATAACGTAGAGCATAGCCCGTTGTAATGAAATACCGGAAGCTTTCATAGCGGCAAACTCATAATTCTCGGCCAATGACCCAAAAGTAAGTATTGAAGATAGGAGAACGGTCAATGGTAATACCTTTTCGGTAAGCTCGGGCATTTTATAAAAAAAGAACTTTCCCAATATAGCGATATCCAAACCTTTACCTGCTAAATCATCAATAAACAGCCATATGGATTGGAAAATGAAGATGAACATCATAATCACAAACGAGCTGATTAAATTGTATAGAAATCTCGATAATATATACCGGTCTAGAATTCTCAAAGTTCTTAATTTCTTATGATGTAGTACCCGTCGTTTTTATACTTGGCTTCGTCAAAAGTAAATAAGGTTTTTGATAAAGGTTGATTTGTTTTAAAAGAATTAACAGTAATAGTGGTCGTAGTACTGTTTTTACCGGTCTGAATCAATTTATATATGTGATGGGTACCTACATCAATACCCAACAAAACAGATTGTATTTCAGTATTGGTATCAATAGGGATCAATTTCACATATTGTATTTTTCTGCCTTGAACATTTTGAAGAATATCCCATTTATAGGTATATCCCTCTTTATAAAAAGTAAGCATTTCTGAAGGCGTCAATCCGCCTTCACTATCAGCTTTGTCCTCAATAGTAACTTCCTCATTCTCTGTAACTATTGTATATACCTTATTACCGTCAAACAATTGTTGGGAGCCAAAAATATTAAAAATGTACTTATTACCTTGTAGGGTAACATCACCTCTCGCTTCTGATGTAATATCAGCTTCGGTATTGTTCAAAATATATTTGAAATCAACAAAAATATTCCCATACCCAT
>QILY01000107.1 GCA_003232155.1 Maribacter sp. | reverse complement strand
CCTAATTCTACATCTAAAGGAACAGATAACGTGTAAGCATTCTCCATTTCGGATTGAATTAAAGTTTTGAGTTCTTCCAGTTCGGGTTTGTATACATCAAAAACCAATTCATCATGCACCTGTAAGAGCATTTTGGTTTTGTAGTTGCCTTCAGATAGCTTTTTGTGAATATTGATCATGGCAATTTTAATAATATCAGCGGCACTGCCTTGAATAGGAGCATTTACAGCATTACGTTCTGCTGCGCCACGAACTATGGCATTATTACCATTAATATCTTTTAAATATCTACGTCTTCCTAATACCGTTTGTACATAGCCATTATCACGGGCAAAATCTACTTGCTCACCCATATAATTTCTAAGTTTGGGATAGGTCTTATAATAAGTTTCAATCAATTCTTTGGCCTCTGAACGTGATAAATCGGTCTGATTGCTAAGTCCAAAAGCAGACACGCCATAGATGATTCCAAAGTTTACGGTTTTTGCATTGCTACGTTGTTCTCTGGTTACTTCATCTATAGGAACATTGAACACTTTAGAAGCGGTTGATGCATGAATGTCCTCGCCATTTTTAAAGGCTTCTATCATTGTAGTTTCTTCACTCAACGCTGCTATAATCCGCAGCTCTATTTGAGAATAATCCGCAGCTAATAAAGTATAACTTTCATTCTTCGGAATAAAAGCTTTACGTACTTGACGACCACGCTCGGTTCGAATAGGAATATTTTGAAGATTAGGGTTATTACTGCTCAAACGTCCCGTTGCTGCAACAGTTTGCATATAATCAGTATGTACACGCCCTGTACTTTTTTCTACTTGCTCAGGTAAAGCATCAACATAGGTGCTTTTTAATTTTGCAAGACCTCTATAATCTAATACATTTTGAATGATTTCATGGTCTTTTGCCAAGTAAGATAGTACATCTTCAGCTGTAGAATATTGTCCAGTTTTGGTTTTCTTGGGCTTATCGACCAACTTCATTTTGTCAAAAAGAATTTCCCCTAGTTGCTTCGGAGAACCAATATTGAATTCTTGCTCGGCAGCTTCATAAATTTTAATCTCTAGATTTTTGATATCATTGTTAAGGTCTTCTGATAAAGAATTTAAAAATGCTTTATCTAAATTGATGCCTTCCAGCTCCATATCAGCGAGTACCCTTAATAACGGAATTTCAATATCATTAAATAAATCTTCGGTCTTTGCTTCTGTCAGTTCTGGTCTAAAATGTTGAGCTAATTGAAAGGTAATATCAGCATCTTCAACGGCATATTCGGTTTGTTTTTCTATAGGAACATCGCGCATTGATAATTGGTTCTTTCCTTTTTTGCCAATGAGTTCGGTTATAGAAACTGGTGTGTAGTTCAGATACGCTTCTGAAAGAACATCCATATTATGGCGCATATCAGGGTTTATGAGATAATGTGCCAACATGGTGTCGAAAAACTTCCCTTTTACCTGAATATTGTATTTGTGCAATACTTTAATATCATACTTTAGGTTCTGACCTATTTTTTCAATCTTTTCTGATTCAAAGAAAGGGCGTAGTTGCTCTATAATTTCTTGAGCTTCGTTCTTGTCTTCCGGAAACGGGATATAGAATCCTTTGGTAGCTTCCCAAGAAAAAGCGATCCCTACCAATTCGGCAGTAATAGGATTTAAGCCTGTGGTCTCCGTATCAAAACAAACAGCGGTTTGCTGCATTAAATTTTGGATAAAGAGCTTCATAGCCATACCGGGTCCTACGCTCTGATATATATGCGGTACATCTTTGATTGTTTTTCTACTTGAATAGTTAGTGGCCGTTTCACCAGTGGTACTAGGTTCGCCACCAAACAATGAAAATTGTCCGCCACCCGCTTCTTTGGGCTGTGCTTTTGCAGAAACTTCTGCTAATGGCTTAGAAGGAGTTTCTTCACCGGAAAATAATTTGATGAATTGGTCTTTCAATCTACGGAATTCCAGTTCTTCAAAAATTTGCTGAACTTTTTCATTATTAGGTTCAGACATTTCATAATCTTTGGCATTGAACTGTACATCGACCGTAGTACAGATAGTGGCTAATTTTTTAGAAAGTAGTCCTAGCTCTTTATTTTCTTCTACCTTCTCTTTCATTTTGCCTTTTAGCTTATCGGTATTGGCCAAAAGATTTTCCATGGAGCCATATTCTTCAAGAAACTTTTTTGCGGTTTTATCACCCACTCCTGGTAGTCCGGGAATATTATCACTCGCATCACCCATCATACCTAAATAATCAATAACCTGTTCAGGTTTTTGAACTCCAAATCTTTTTTGAACCTCAGGAATACCCCATAGTTCAATGCCATTGCCCATACGTGCTGGGCGGTACATAAATATATTTTCAGAAACCAATTGGCCAAAATCCTTATCTGGTGTTACCATAAAAACTTTGTAGTCTTCTTTTTCGGCCTGCTTTGCCAAAGTGCCAATAATATCATCGGCTTCCCATCCTTCTTTTACAACTACAGGAATATGCATCGCTTTTAGAATATCTTGAATATAGGGCACTGCAATTTTAATGGCATCTGGGGTTTCACTGCGATTGGCCTTGTATTCAGGAAAAAGCTCAGTGCGTTCGTGACTACCGCCTTTATCAAAACAAACAGCTAAGTGGTCTGGTTTTTCACGTTTGATAACATCAAATAATGAGTTTGTAAACCCCATTATGGCTGAGGTGTCCATTCCTTTTGAGTTTATTCTAGGGTTTTTTATTAGAGCGTAGTACCCTCTGAAAATTAATGCAAATGCATCAAGTAAAAAAAGTCGTTTTTGTTCTACCATTTTAGGTTTTGTTGAAGAAAATCAAAACTACAAAGAATCTCTTTTCGTTCGGGGATTTATGAATAAAATATAGCTTTTTTAAGTTTCCCCATAGCACTGCTACGGTTAAACTTAAGACTTGTTACGAAATAACCTATACATTTTGTTTTGTTCTTTTGCACACCGGCTTCGTTAAAAAGCCTCGTTTTAGCTACTGCCATGCCTGCCAACGCATCAACTCGCCCGGATGTCTGTAAGCGTCTTTCATCCCAATATTTAAAAGAAGATTATGCGCAAAAAGTGATGACCGCTCATCTTGAAGGTATTGGCAGTAGT
>QILY01000320.1 GCA_003232155.1 Maribacter sp. | reverse complement strand
TGACACTAGAGTTTAAAGATAAAAAAAGCACCTGCCAAATGATGGATGCTTTTTGAATTTATAGTTACTATCAAATTTAGTTTAGTAGTAAGATTCCCCTCAACTGTACTGATAGTGAAATTTAAGCCAACATAGTTACAGGGTTTTCTAAGAAGGCTCTTAAAGTCTGTAAAAATTGAGCACCATCTACCGTTCTGTGATCGCAGGCCAATGTAACTTTCATGGTATTGCCCACTACAATTTCGCCATTTTTAACCACTGGTTTTTCAACAATGGCACCTACTGATAAAATAGCGGAATTAGGCTGGTTGATTATAGATGTAAATTCTTGTATACCGAACATTCCTAAATTGGAAACTGTAAATGTGCTACCTTCCATTTCTGGGGGAGCAATCTTTTTACTTCTGGCCTTAGCGGCCAAATCTTTAACAGACCCTCCTATTTGTGTTAAACTCAATTGGTCCGCAAACTTCACTACAGGAACTACCAGACCCTCTTCTACAGCAACAGCAACACCAATATGTATGTGGTGATTGTACCGCGTCGTATCTTCGTTCCAAGTTGTATTTACCTGAGGGTGTTTTTTCAAGGCCATAGCACAGGCTTTCAATACCATATCATTAAATGAAACCTTAGTTTCTGGCAAACTATTGATTTGAGAGCGTGATGCTTTAGCATTATCCATATCAACCTCAATAGTCAAATAGTAATGAGGTGCCGTAAACTTAGACTGTCCCAATACCTTAGCAATGACTTTTCGCATTGATGAGTTTTTAACCTCTTCGGTACTTTCAACACCAACCGGTAAATTGACAGGGGCAATAGCTGTATTAGCTGAAACTTCTTCAGTAGAAGTAGATATTACCGTTTTAGTGGTTTTATGCGAAGGTTGATGGTTTTCGACATCTTTCTTTACAATTCTTCCATGGTCACCCGAACCTTTTACGTCAGCAAGTTTTATTCCTTTTTCTTGGGCTATTTTTTTAGCCAACGGAGAAGCAAAAATACGTTGTCCGTCATTTACTGATTTGATTTCAGTATTTGGCGTCTCGGGTTTAGAAATTGTTTCTTTAGCAGCAGAATTTTCTACTTTAGCTTCGGATGGTTCTGCATTTAAAACTGCATCAACATCAGTACCTTTTGGGCCAATAACCGCCAATACAGTATCAACAGGTGAAGATTCACCTTCTTGAATACCAACATACAATAGAACGCCCGAATAGAAAGATTCAAACTCCATTGTCGCCTTATCCGTTTCTATTTCAGCTAAAATATCGCCTTCTTCAACCGTATCGCCAACTTGTTTTAACCACGTAGCAACAGTACCTTCTTCCATGGTATCACTTAAACGCGGCATTTTTATAATCTCAACGCCTTCAGGAATTTCTGCACTTTCCGAAGTTGCTTCAGGAGCCGTTTCTGAAACAACTTCAGGTTTGGCAACTGGTTCTTCTTTAACTTCTGCAGGAGCAGCGCTTCTATTTAACAAGCCTGAAATATCTTCTCCTGATTCTCCGATAATAGCCAATAGGGAATTTACCGGGGCGCCATCGCCTTCTTCAATACCTATATGTAACAAGGTTCCTTCATGAAAAGATTCAAATTCCATCGTGGCCTTATCTGTTTCGATCTCCGCTAAAATATCTCCCTCTTCAACTTTATCGCCCACTTTTTTCAACCAAGCGGCAACGGTGCCTTCTTCCATGGTATCACTTAAACGAGGCATATTTATTATTACTGCCATTTATTTACTTAGTTATTTATGTTCTACAAATGGAAAATCTTCTTGTTCATACACCATATCATACAACTGCTGTACTGGCGGATAGTCTGATTCTTCGGCAAATTTCTCACATTCAGAAACTCTGGATTTTATACTTTTATCAATCGCCTTGATTTCTTCTTCAGTAGCGTACTTATTCTCTTTGATAATATCCAATACTTGGGTAATTGGATCTATCTTTTTGTATTCCGCAACTTCTTCTTTTGTTCTGTAATGTTGTGCATCGGACATTGAATGCCCTCTATAACGATACGTTTTCATTTCTAAGAAAGTCGGGCCTCCACCGCTTCTAGCACGTTCAATGGCTTTACTCATTTCTTGGGCAACAACTACTGGATTCATACCATCTACCGGGCCGCAAGGCATTTCGTAACCTAAACCTAATTTCCAGATCTCAGTTGAATATGAGGTACGTGCTACTGAAGTTCCCATAGCATACCCATTATTTTCGCAAACAAAAACTACGGGCAATTGCCAAAGCATTGCTAAATTAAAAGTTTCATGAAGAGATCCTTGTCTTACTGCACCATCACCCATATAACAAAGGGTTACTGCATCATTACCCGCATATTTATCACCAAATGCCATACCTGCACCTAAAGGTATTTGACCGCCTACAATACCATGACCGCCATGAAAACGATGTTCTTTAGAGAAGATATGCATAGAACCGCCCATTCCTTTAGAAGTTCCGGTCACCTTACCATATAACTCTGCCATTACCCGCTTAGGATCAACTCCCATTCCAATAGGCTGAACATGGTTTCTATATGCCGTTATCATTCGGTCTTTGGTCAAATCCATAGCATGAAGTGCTCCAGCTATAACTGCTTCTTGCCCATTATATAAATGCAAAAACCCTCTAACCTTCTGCTGAATGTATGCTGCCGCAAGTTTATCTTCAAACTTTCGCCAAAACAGCATGTCTTCATACCACTTTAAATAAACCTCTTTGGTGATTTTTTCCATTAATTATATATTTTGTACTATTTCCGTAAAAATGGAAAACAAAAATACATATTAAACCCGAATTATACATTAGAAAATCTATTCCGGGCCTAAACAGCTTCAAAATATACCGTTTCACTACTTTTTTAAATTTAACCATAGCGGTGCTATGGAAAAACTTAAAAAAAGTCATATTTTATTGTAGTTGTAAGGGTCATAACGAAGTTCTAATGCATAATCTGGGTTAAAAAGCCAAGGCTTGCGTTTTCAAACCCTCCGCTTTTTGGCCATGCCAAAAACCACCTCCCTTTTTCTAAAGGGAGGAACCCATAAAAAGAGAACAGTTACGCACTAAAAAGGAGCTTTCCGGTTTCAGAAAAGAACTTCGTAAAAGCCCCACTCCCGCAGAAGCATTTTTGTGGTATTTGATAATTTTCAATCTGTACTAATGGAAAATAAAGGTGGTTTTAAATAGATTGGGCAAAAGCTCCTCCCTTTAGAAAAAGAACAATTAAATCCCTAACTTTTTGCTAGATCTGCTCCCCTCCTTCTAGCTCCTTCTGGAGGGACTGG
>QILY01000104.1 GCA_003232155.1 Maribacter sp. | reverse complement strand
TTCACAACTATCCGAAAGTTGTGAAATAAAAATAGCTTGAGAATCCCGTATTTTTGGTTTGCAAACTTTAAATACATTTTATGGGACTCTACAAGCGCACTAAAAATACAAATACTCCACTACTTCGCCAAATCCTGGATCTGGTACCTAGGTGGATTTTTTCTCGTTGCACCGCACAATACAAAAGTGACAAAGGCTGTAGCCGATATAAAGCTTACGATCAATTTGTAGCACTAACTTTCGGACAGCTGAATAAATGTTATACTTTAAATGATATTTCTACTGGTATCGGGGTTAGTGAGACCTTTATCTCAAGTCTGGGTCTTTCCCAAAGTCCGGCGACATCCACCATGAGCGACGGCAACAAGAACAGGAGCTACAAGGTGTTCGAGAGCCTTTATCATGGGCTATTGACACATTATACACACCTATTGTCAAAGCGTCATGAATCTCATATCATCAAAGAAATCAAAGACCGCAGTATAAAACTGATAGACAGTACCGTTATTAGTCTATGTTTATCCATGTTTGACTGGGCAAAGTTTCGGACAGCAAAAGGAGGTATCAAAATACATACCTGTTGGGACGACACAATGATGATCCCTGATGTAGTGAACATCACCCCTGCCAAGCTTCATGATAGGTACGGACTTGAGCAATCGGTCTTTTCAAAAGGAACCATAGTGGTAGAGGATAGGGCTTATTTTGATTTCCTTCTAATGTTGCAAAGAATAAGTGCGGAGAATGTTTTTGTTACCCGCATCAAGACCAATACCGTTTTTGAGACTGTCCGAGAATTGGAACTTCCCAAGGGTATTGACCAAGACATCCTAAAAGATGAAATTATAAGGTTGACTAGCAAAAAAGCCGCTGAGACTGGAATCGACCAAGTAGAACTACGATTGGTTCATGTTTACAAGCCTGATGAAAACAAGGTCATAGAAATTATAAGCAATCAGTTGGACTGGACGGCCAGGACCATTGCAGACCTTTACAAAAAACGATGGGACATCGAGCTGTTCTTCAAAGCGATCAAACAGAACCTTCAGATAAAGACCTTCGTCGGCACAAGTGAAAATGCTGTGAAATCACAGATATACATTGCATTGACAACTTATTTACTGCTTCAGCTCATTGTCAGAACCATTGCAAAGAAGAAACATGCCTTTTCCAATTTCGTGGAGAAAATAAGAATTTGCCTGTCTTTTTACCTAACCCTCGACTATGTCTGCAATCACGTAGGAGAAGGGGCAAAGAAAATAAGAGGTGAACCACAAGCCAGTTTAAGTTTCCAGGCTGACTTATTTTCGAGCTAAATCGAAAAACAACTCCTGTTATACAGCATTGAGAGGTGAAATGCTCCTGTTTTTAAAAACTTTCGGATGGGTGTGGTCGAAAATTAAAGGTTGTGACGGAGTTATCGCTTTGATAAGTAAAAGAACACATTTGGCAAGTGGAGCAAGATGGGAAATGAAATGTGCATTAGAAGAGAAAATTCCAACAATTGGAATGCAAATAAAATGGAATGATAAAGGAGCAAAACCAAAAGAATTAAAAAAAAAGAAGGTAATTAGATGGACTTGGTCTAATATCGAATTATTCATTAACAATATAAAATAAAAAATTATGGCAAAAACTTACCGATTATTTATAAGTCATTCTTGGGCTTATGGAGATGCTTATGACACAATGATTAAATTTTTTGAAGACCAAAATTTGGACTATTATGACCATTCTGTACCAAAAGATGACCCTATTCATACAAATGGAACAAATAAACAACTTGAAGAAGCAATAGATGCGAAAATAAAAGGAACAAGTTGTATTGTCATTTTAGCAGGTGTATATGCGAGTTATAGTAAATGGATTCAAAAAGAAATTGATATTGCTATTTCATACGGCAAACCTATTATAGCGGTTGAACCTTGGGACTCTGATAAAACATCTAAAGTTGTGAAAGATAATGCTGATAAAATTGTGAAATGGCAAAGTAAATCTGTGGTAGATGCAATAAAAGAATTAGGATAAATGAGAAAAGCATTAATTGTTGGAATAGACCATTACGAAAATGTTTCACCACTTTTTGGGTGTGTAAATGATGCATATTCTGTAAAATCCGTTCTTGAAAGAAATAGTGATGGAACTATAAATTTTTCATCAAAACTTGAAGTTGCAACAAACTCATCTTCTGCTATAAAACGAAAAGAATTAAAAGAATTAGCAAAAGAACTTTTCAAAGATGATTCAGATGTTGCAATTTTTTATTTTTCAGGTCACGGATATGTGGAAAATACAGGTGGATATCTAATTACAAGTGAATGTACTGATGGAGATGATGGCTTTCCATTGACAGAACTATTACAGATAGCAAATGAATCAAAAGCGAGAAATAAAATTATTATTCTTGATTGTTGTCACGCAGGTTTTATGGGTAAAGATGTAGGAAACACTAACATTTCCACTATGAGTGAAGGAATGACTATACTAACCGCTTCTTCTGAAACACAATACGCATTAGAAGAAAATGGTTCAGGAGTATTTACAAGTTTACTTGTTGATGCTTTAAACGGTAGTGCTTCAAATTTAGTTGGGGAGATAACACCAGGAAGCGTTTATGCACATATTGACCAATCACTTGGACCTTGGGAACAAAGACCTTTATTTAAAACTAATGTTAGAAGTTTTACAAGTTTACGTAAAGTTCAAGCACCAATTTCCCTATCTCATTTAAAAGAACTAATTGTTTTCTTTCCAAAAAAAGAAGACATTTATGATTTAGACCCAACTTATGAACCTGAATACAAAGATTGTATTGAAGAAAACACAGACAAGTTTGCTATCTTACAAAAATACAATCGTGTAAATCTTGTTATACCAGTTGATGAAGAACATATGTATTTTGCAGCAATGAATTCTAAAGGTTGTAAACTAACTATTTTAGGTGAACATTATTGGAATTTAGTTACAAGAGAACGAATATAAACGCACCACAACAAAGGATGGCTATAGTTAATACGGGTTTTGGTGCTTAACCCAAAGTGAAGTGCCTTGAATGAAGTCCGCAAAATTTTCAATTTTGCGTGTCTATTAAATAAAGAAAAAAGAAAAAATTAAAAATTTGGCTAAGTGCTTAATCGAAAGTTCAGTCCTTCGAAATCCCGTACTAACCATAGCCGAGACGTTGTAAGTAATTTAAACATAACCTAAATGAAAAACTATTTATTATTAATATTCCTACTAATTACTTCATTATGTAACGCTGAACATAAAGTCAAAATATACTATGAACAAATTGAAAATGGTTACAATATCTACGCTGATAATGATGAATTTTGCCCAGTGAGTGTAAAAGTTGACTTTACCGTCACTAATTTGAATATAAATGGAGGAAACAACAATGTTTACGTTGTCAATGCAAAGGGCAAAAAACAGCTTCTTACCTCTCTTAAAGTTTCTAAAAACGGTAAAGCATATAAGTTTTCCTTTAAATACTGGACGAATTACGGAAAACATAATAATAAAGTATATGACAATGATTACATATATGACTTGCCTTTTAAAACCTCAAATCAGTTTAAAATTTATCAAGGTTACAATGGAACTTTTTCCCATCAAAATGAAAATTCTTTGGATTTCACAATGCCAGATGGAACAGAATTAACTGCTGTTAGAGAAGGTGTAGTAATTAAGGTAATAGAAAAGAATAACAAAAATTGTGGGAAAGAAGAATGTAAAAAATATAATAACCTTATAATAATTTATCATCCTGACGGAACTTTTGCGGAATATGCACATATCAAGCAAAATGGTTCTAAAGTAAAAGTTGGAGACAAAGTTTCAAAAGGACAACTAATTGGATATAGCGGAAATGTTGGATGGAGTACTGGACCACATTTACATCTGGTAGTATTTAATCAAAATTTAGAAAATAGAGAAACATTGAAAATAAAATTTAAAACAGGTGACGGTAGTAATGAAGAATACCTAGCGGAAAAGAAAGTATATTCAAGAAATTATTAAAAAAAACTATTGCCAATCGAGTAGACGGCTGACAGTCGAATGACTGCCAGTGGGCCTCTCACACCACTAAGCGTACGGGTCTCGTACTTGGCGGTTCGTTAATGGTGCTTCACTTTTTTGTTTAGTTGTCTCGCTTAATTCAAGGCTGTAATTCTACTAGAAAACTATCCGTAGCATAGTATTGCTCCTTGGTTTATTAAAGACCATTAACGTTCGGTCCTTCGCTAGTCC
>QILY01000081.1 GCA_003232155.1 Maribacter sp. | reverse complement strand
ATTTATGGAGGATTTACCGTTACAAAGAAAATATTCTTTATTCAGGCCTTACCCGCAATAATTGCTCTATTGCTCATTGTAAGCAAATGGATTTGACCAGCAATATTCTAGTATTAAGTTAAATCTGAAATGACGTATATGGCAATCGTGGGTTTTGTGGCAGCCCTAGGTAGGGTAGGGTAGCGAAAGAGCCAGCTGCGCATTTGCAAAGCATATCAGTAGCTGCGGAATTGTTTTTTAACAACGGAATGTCGCAAAAGAGGCATTGGATTATACGTAGGTTTTAGCTTAACACTTAGTTACAAAAATCATGAAGTTTAAAAGAACAGTATTCGCCTTCTGTATTTCAGTATTGATGGCAACAACCCTATTGGCCCAAAAAATGACACCAGAGCAAGTAGTACAAAAACAGTTAGAAACCTATAACAATAGAGATATTGATGGTTTTATGTCATTTATTGATGACCATGTTACATTCCATGATTTTTCTGACGGAAGTATAACTATGAAAGGCTTTGATGCCTGTAAAGAATTTTATGGTGCCCTGTTCAATGCATCTCCAAATTTACATTCTACTATTTTGACCCGAACCGTTTTTGAAAACAAAGTAATCGATCATGAAAGTATCAAGGGCAGAAACGGAAATGATGAACTATTGGAGTTAGTCCTTATCTATGAAGTGAACAGCGAAAAAATCACCAAGATAACTGTCTTAAAAAAGTAGGAATAAAAAATACTTTTATTCGTAGTTTAGCAAAAAGTTTAAACGAGTTCAATACACGCTCTAAAAGTTATAAAATGTCAAAAGTTGCCACGGAATTTGGAATAAAAGAAGCCTTGAAAGCATTAGGGATTCAGGAAATCAATGAGGGAACCTCAACAGGTTCTCAAAATTTTTCTTCTGGAGAAATTATCGAATCCTACTCACCTGTTGACGGGGCGCTGATAGGAAAGGTAAAAATAACAGCTCAGGCCGATTATGACAAAGTAATACAATCAGCAACTGCTGCTTTTAAAGAATGGAGAATAAAACCTGCTCCCTTACGAGGAGAAGTTGTTCGCCAGTTTGGCGAAAAATTAAGAGAGAAAAAAGAAGCTTTAGGCAAACTCGTTTCCTATGAAATGGGGAAATCGTACCAAGAAGGTTTAGGTGAGGTTCAAGAAATGATCGATATCTGTGATTTTGCAGTTGGTCTATCACGCCAATTACATGGTTTAACAATGCATTCTGAACGCCCTGGTCACAGAATGTATGAGCAATACCATCCGCTTGGTGTTGTTGGTATTATTTCTGCATTTAACTTTCCAGTGGCCGTTTGGGCATGGAATACGGCTTTAGCATGGATCTGTGGAGATGTCTGTGTTTGGAAACCTAGTGAAAAAACCCCTATTTGTGGTATCGCCTGTCAGAATATAGCAGCAGAAGTATTTGCAGCCAATGGGCTACCTGAAGGCATTTGTAATCTTATTAATGGGGATTACAAAGTTGGTGAAATGATGACCAAAGATACCCGTATACCTTTGGTTTCCGCTACCGGTTCTATCCGTATGGGAAAAATAGTGGCACAAGCCGTTGCGGGAAGATTAGGAAAATCGCTCTTAGAGCTTGGAGGTAATAATGCCATCATAGTTACACCCGATGCAGATATTAAAATGACGGTTATTGGGGCTGTTTTTGGTGCCGTAGGTACTGCAGGACAGCGTTGTACCTCTACCCGTAGATTAATTATTCACGAGTCTATCTACGATAAAGTAAAGAATGCCGTTGTAGATGCCTACAAGCAATTGCGAATAGGAAATTCGCTAGACGAGAATAACCATGTGGGCCCTTTGATCGATACTGATGCTGTTACCATGTATGAAAAGGCGTTGGAAAAAGTGGTTGAGGAGGGAGGCAAATTAATTGTAGAAGGAGGTCTTCTTACAGGCGAAGGCTATGAAAGTGGCTGCTACGTAAAACCGGCAATTGCCGAGGCAAAGAACTCCTTTGCCATTGTACAGCATGAAACCTTTGCCCCTGTTCTATACCTATTGAAATATACAGGGGATGTTGAAAACGCCATTGCCATTCAAAACGGTGTTGTACAAGGACTTTCTTCCGCAATCATGACCAATAACCTACGAGAAGCGGAACGCTTTTTATCAGTTGCTGGAAGCGACTGTGGTATTGCCAATGTGAATATAGGGACTTCAGGTGCAGAGATTGGGGGCGCTTTTGGAGGTGAAAAAGAAACAGGGGGAGGCCGTGAATCTGGTTCCGATGCCTGGAAAATTTATATGCGGAGGCAAACCAATACCATAAACTATACTACAGAATTACCACTGGCACAGGGTATTAAGTTTGATCTGTAGGTTTCTAAAAGAAATATATTGAGCATCTATTCACTTAGCTTAACCCAGGTTTAATCCAATAAAAAACCCGCTGCTTTCATATCTCAACCTATTCCCCCGAAAGGCGAGTATGATAAAACAGCGGGATTAACCAGACTAACTCAAATAGTATATAGAACAGGATCAAGAGTTTCCTCCTCCTTTTTCTAATTTTCCTGATTCTGTTTTTGGAACATTCCAACTTCCATGAAGCAGTGACTGTGTGCCAAGAACTATAACCATACAGGTAAAAGTCAAAAATTTTATGATTTCAGTCTTCATTATCAATTGTTCTAGGATCGATACTATAAATATATTTCATAATTTAAAGCTTGTAGGCCATCAATGTATAATTGGAATGTATAATTGTATAATTGGTAAATAATACATCTAACTTCATAGTTTTAAGAAAGAACTCGTTTAAACTTTTTCTTTTACCTGCAAATATTCCATTTTGCACTCATATTTTGCCATTTTTGACTACCGTAGCTGTGCTATGCTAATAAAAAATGACTTCATATGAGCACAAAAGCGAATATTTTCGGTTCCAAACAAAAAGTTTAAACGAGTTCAAATCCTAAAAATCTGAAACCCTATTTCAATGCCGGATCTTTGTCGGGAGAAATAGGGCTTCGTTCTAATTTTTTAGCAATATCGTATATAGTATTGTTCAGCGCATACACTTTTATATAAATGGTATTCAAAATTGTATAATTGGTTTTAAATAAATTAGCCATCCCCCGTTTTTTTAGTTGAACAATAAATTAAGTTGGCCACTATCATCTAGGGGAGGTGTTTTATGTACGCTCCACCTTGTT
>QILY01000174.1 GCA_003232155.1 Maribacter sp. | reverse complement strand
AATGAACATCAATGGTATTCATATGCATACTGGTAGTGATATTTTAGATATCGATGTTTTTCTCTATGCTTCTGAAATACTATTTGAAACAGCAAAAAACTTTAAAAATTTAGATTTTATTGATTTTGGTAGCGGCTTCAAAGTACCCTATAAAGAAGGTGATATTGAGACTAATATTGAAGAGCTAGGAAAAAAACTAACTTTGCGTTTCAATGAATTCTGTGCTGAATATGGCAAAGAATTGACTTTAGCTTTTGAGCCGGGCAAATTCTTGGTGAGTGAAGCTGGTAACTTCTTAGCTAAAGTAAATGTGGTAAAACAAACTACTTCAACAGTTTTCGCTAGCATTGACTCAGGATTCAATCATTTGATTAGACCTATGTTGTATGGCTCTTCGCATGGTATAGTAAATATTTCGAACCCACAGGGGAGAGAACGTTATTACTCTGTAGTTGGATATATTTGCGAGACCGATACTTTTGCAAGCAACCGCAGAATCAATGAAATTTCTGAAGGTGATATACTTTGTTTTAAAAATGCGGGCGCCTATTGCTTTACTATGGCCAGTAATTACAACTCGCGGTTTCGACCACCCGAAGTACTGTGGCATAAGGAAAAAGCTATTTTGATTCGAGAAAGGGAAAACTTTGAGGATCTTATCAAAGGCCAAGTAGATGTTAAATATTTGTTTACCAACAAAAAGGAAAAAGTCACCGTAAAATAAAGAGTAGGTATTTTCGTTAGTTTTAGTACAGTTATTGGACTAAATATGTACTTAGGGCTTGTTACGAAATAACCTATACATTTTGTCTTGTTCTTTTGCACACCGACTTCGTTAAAAAGCCTCGTTTTAGCTACGGCCAAAACTACGTTTTTTGCCTTGTCACTGCACAAAATAATAGCGTCAATTCTATACACTTCATTTCGTAACAAGCCTTTTAAAAATACGATACAATGAAACTAGCTCCCCATCTTTCAAAGGTTATTTTCTTTCTTTTTATAGGATTAATAGGATATTCATCTTATGCCCAAGAAATAACTTGGTTATCTTGGAATGAAGCAACAGAACTGGCAAAAACCGATGCTGCTCCTAAAAAAATATTTGTAGATGTCTATACCGATTGGTGCGGATGGTGCAAAAAAATGGATAAGGACACCTTTCAAAATGCAGAAGTCGCAGCGTATATGGAAGAAAAATTCTATATGGTGAAATTGGATGGTGAAGGTAAAGAACCTATAGAGTACAGAGGGAAGACTTTTAAGTTTGTTCCTTCAGGAAGAAATGGATATCATGAATTGGCTGCTGCATTAATGCAAGGGAAGATGAGCTATCCTACTACTATCTTCTTAGATGAAGAAATGAATATGCTATCTCCTATCCCTGGGTATCAAAAACCTGATGTTTTTTTACAAATAGCAAAATACTTTGGAGACAATATTCACCAAGAAAAAAAATGGGAAGAATATACTAAGCAAAGTAAATAGTATCTTTAATAATTATAATCTAGTTATATTATCTACTATAATTAGGTGATTCTTTAGTAATGGTTACATCATGTGGATGACTTTCATTAATTCCACTGGTTGTAATTTTCACAAACCTACCTGTGTCTTGTAGCGTAGCAATATCTTTAGCTCCACAGTAGCCCATTCCTGCTCTTAACCCACCAATAAATTGGTGAATGCTCTCGAACAAATCACCTTTATAAGGCACACGACCTACAATACCTTCAGGTACTAACTTTTTAATATCGTCTTCTACATCTTGAAAATAACGGTCTTTTGAACCTTGTTTCATAGCTTCTACAGAACCCATTCCCCGATACGATTTAAATTTTCGTCCTTCGTAAATAATAGTCTCTCCTGGAGATTCTTTTGTTCCTGCCAAAAGAGAACCTAACATTACCGTATCCGCACCTGCTGCAATTGCTTTAGGGATATCACCCGTATAGCGAATACCTCCATCTGCAATTACAGGAACTCCACTACCCTTAATAGCCGCAGCAACTTCCAAAACTGCAGAAAACTGTGGAAAACCAACACCTGCAACAACTCTAGTTGTACAAATAGAACCTGGTCCTATTCCTACTTTTACCGCATCGGCACCTGCCTCAACTAAATATTTAGCAGCTTCGCCTGTTGCAATGTTCCCAACAATAACATCTAATTGTGGAAATTTCTTTTTCACTCCTTTTAATACAGCTACCACACCTTTTGTATGTCCGTGGGCAGTATCAATAACAACGGCATCAACACCTGCATTGACCAAAGCTTCTGTTCTTTCAACGGCATCTCCCGTAACGCCTAATGCAGCAGCAACACGTAACCTTCCATATTGGTCTTTGTTAGCTATTGGTTTTTGGGTAAGTTTAATAATATCCCTAAATGTGATTAAGCCTACCAACTTATAATTCTTATCAACTACTGGTAGCTTTTCAATTTTATTTTCTTGTAGAATACCTTCCGCTTGCTCTAAGGATGTTCCTTCACTGACCGTTACCAAATTTTTAGAAGTCATTACTTCAGAAATAGGACGATCATTGTTTTTCTCAAAACGTAAATCCCTATTCGTAACTATTCCTATCAATTTACCTTCATCATCAACTATCGGAATACCACCGATACTGAATTCCTTCATATTGGCCTTGGCATCTTTAACCACCGAACTCAGGGGCAGGGTTACAGGATCCATAATCATACCACTTTCAGCTCGCTTGACCTTACGGACTTTCATCGCCTGCTGCTCAATAGTCATATTCTTGTGCAAAATACCTATACCACCTTCTTGTGCCATTGCAATAGCCATTTTAGACTCCGTTACCGTATCCATTGCTGCGGATACAATAGGAACATTAATGGTTATATTTCTAGTAAATTTTGCTTTGATACTTACTTCTCTTGGAAGTACTTCTGAAAAGGCAGGAACTAAGAGTACGTCATCGTAAGTAAGACCTTCCCCAAGAATTTTATCAAGATGTGCTTTCATGGCAATTAAGGATTAATTGCGTGCAAATATAGAAAAAAAAGAGCAAAGACCGTTGCGCTTTCAGAAATTAGAATATAGACAAATATGTATTGTGAAAAATGATGATAGGAAGGTACATCTTCTTTTCTTAGACAGAAAAAGTTATAATATAAACTCGAAATCAGTTAAGTAAATCTTCCTTACTTCCAGCTGGTTTTAAGGTCAATTGATAGAGCA
>QILY01000070.1 GCA_003232155.1 Maribacter sp. | reverse complement strand
GAATAAAGCAAATCGACAAGAACTGTTACGATCACTTGTTCTGTATTATGAATTACATTTGCAAGGATTTCGAAAACCCAAATCACTTGCTGTTTTAAATGAAGTTTTTAGCTAAAAATGCGAAAGATATTTTTTGTTGTTTTTTCACTGCTCGCACAAATAGTTTCTAGTCAAGAAATTACAATTCTTGATATAGACACCAAAGAGCCCGTTCTAAATGTAGCAGTTTATAATGCCGATAAATCAAAAACAGCAGTTTCTGATTTTGATGGCAAATGTGATTTGTCCGTATTTGATAGAAATGAGCGAATTACCTTTAAACATATTAGTTACGAAATTCGCAAATCATCTAAATCACAAATTCTAAGGCAAAAGAGGAGGGTATATCTCATTATGAAAGCAGAACAGCTTGATGAGGTGGTGATGTCAGTATCTAAATGGGAACAACAGAAAAAAGATATCCCGAATAAAATAGCCTCAATTGACGCACATCAAATTGCATTTACAAATCCGCAGACTTCTGCCGATCTATTACAAAATAGCGGAAAAGTATTTGTGCAAAAAAGCCAATTGGGTGGTGGCAGCCCTATAATAAGAGGTTTTTCTACCAACAGGCTTTTGCTTACTGTAGATGGTGTTCGAATGAACAATGCCATTTTTAGGGGTGGCAATGTTCAAAATGTAATTTCAATAGATCCCTTTACTATAAAAAACACAGAAGTCATTTTTGGCCCTGGGTCTGTTGTTTATGGCAGTGATGCTATTGGAGGTGTAATGAATTTTTACACTAAAAAAGCAACGTTCACTTCAGATAGTCTTATGGTATCAGGCAACGTAAACTATCGTTATGCCTCGGCCAATACTGAGAATACATTTCATTTTGATATTAATTTAGGCAAAAAGAAATGGGCATTCTTAACCAGTGCTACTTATAATGATTTTGGTGATTTGATTACGGGCAAAAATGGTCCGGATTCATATTTGAGAAACAATTATGTGGTTCGAAGAAATGGGCAAGATGAGTTGGTTTCCAATGAAAACCCGAGACAGCAAAAAACTACAGGGTATAGTCAAATTAACCTCATGCAGAAAATCGCCTATAAACCCAATAATACCTGGAACTATGATTTAGGATTATTTTATTCTGAAACCTCAGACTATTCGCGCTATGATCGGCTCATTCGACCCAATAGCGCAGGAGATGGTCTTCGTTCTGCAGAATGGTTCTTTGGCCCTCAAAAATGGTTTATGGGCAATCTGCAGATTAATAAAAAAGGGAAAGGTTTGTTTTATGACGGATTAAAAATAACAACGGCCTATCAACATTTTGAAGAAAGTAGGAATGAAAGAAATTTTCAAGACCCCAATCGCTTTACCACAAAAGAAAATGTAGATGCCCTATCAACGAATATTGATTTTGAAAACAAAAAAATAGGAGATTTAAGACTCTATTATGGACTCGAATATATTTTTAACAAAGTAAGATCTAATGGTAGTCAAGAGAATATTGAAACTAATGTTATATCTGACGCTGCATCAAGATACCCAGATGGTTCAACGTGGCAGACTGCCGCTGGCTATATTAATGGCGAGTATAAAGCGAAACCCAATTTGACCTTACTTGCAGGTCTACGATATAGTCATGTTTGGGTTAATGCGGATTTTGACACCACTTTTTTTCCGTTTCCTTTTGATAATGCCAATCTTGATAATGGCGCCTTAACAGGTAGTATTGGCCTAAGCTGGTTTCCTAAAGCAGATTTACAAATTACATGGAATGGTTCTACGGGCTTCAGGTCTCCTAATATTGATGATATAGGAAAAGTGTTCGATTCCGAACCTGGCTCTGTAGTAGTGCCCAATCTTGATTTAGAGCCCGAATATGCGTATAATATAGAATTGGGGGTTCAAAAGAATTTCAAGGACAAGCTTGTGGTTAAAGGGGCCGTTTTTTACACCTATTTGGTAGATGCCCTAGTACGAAGGGATTTTGAGTTCAATGGACAATCAGAAATTGAATTTAACGGAGAACTGAGTAATGTTCAAGCCATTCAAAATGCCGCAAAAGCTTATGTATATGGTTTTGAATTTGGTCTGGAAGCCTTTTTGTCCGACAATTTTTCGATAGCATCAAACCTTACTTTTACTGAAGGAGTTGAAGAAGAAGAAGATGGTACTGATTCCCCTGGAAGACACGTAGCGCCCACTTTTGGTGATTTTCATCTGATATGGAAAAATCAAAAATTGCGTACGGATCTGTTTTTAAATTATAACGGTGAAATCACTTTTGATGATTTGGCCCCTTCAGAGCGAAACAAAGAATTTTTATATGCTACCGATGCTAATGGAAACCCGTATTCGCCTTCATGGTATACTTTGAATTTTCGTTCGCAATACACCATTTCAAATTCATTTAAAGCCTCACTAAGCCTTGAAAATATAACCAATCAACGGTACCGTTCCTATTCTTCCGGCATATCGGCACCAGGCACCAATCTTATTTTAGGGTTGGGGTATCGGTTTTAAATACAAAAACCCTTGACATTTCCTGCCAAGGGTTCTGTATACAAAAGAAGGGTAAATTATTGCTTTACTTCTTCTTTAACCTCTTTTACAGTATCTTTAGCTTTATTTAAAGCATCAGAACCTGCTTTTTTGGTTTTGTCCATTGCGTCACCAGCTTTGTCCATTGTGTCTTCACCCATTTCTTTTGCTGAATCGACCGCATCACCAGCCTTGTCCATTGCGTCTTCACCCATTTCTTTTGCTGAATCGACCGCATCACCAGCCTTGTCCATTGCGTCTTCACCCATTTCTTTTGCTGAATCAACCGCATCGCCAGCTTCTTCAACAGCAGCATCACTTGCTTCTTTAGCTTTATCGGCAGTATCTCTACATGACATAAACGATATACTTAAGGCAAGCATCAAAATTGAACTTAAAAATACTTTTTTCATGATTTTAGTGTTTTTGTTATTTATGTATAAATGTACGTATTAAATGAAGGTTTAGACGTAATCTACCCTTAATAATGCTTCCTGATGAAATAATATACTTCTAAAGCATAAAACATATAAGTAATGTTGATGAAAACTTTAGTTGTAAAAAACGAGATTTGTCTTTTGTGTTTTGTTCGGGTTATATGAATCAAAATCAGTAATTTTGCAGCCTTAATTTGAAGCACCTGAACCGATTATGAAGTTTGC
>QILY01000143.1 GCA_003232155.1 Maribacter sp. | reverse complement strand
CACTTTGTCTATACCTTATTTTATCATTCCCAGGTTAATTACTTCCTGCTCTGTTAAAAACCTCCAATGTCCACGAGGTAAATCTTTCTTAGTAAGCGTGTTGTATACAACCCGATCTAACTTGGTCACTTCATAACCTAACTCATCAAAAAGGCGTTTGACAATGTTATTTCTAGAGCTAAAAATTTCTACTCCCACTTCATTTTTCGGTGCATTATCAACAAAACTAATATCTTGTACTCTTACAATATTTTCGTCAACTGTTACTCCTTCTTGAATACGTTTTAAGTCGGCACTTCGTAATTCTTTGGTAAGTGTAATATGGAATATTTTACGGAGTCCGTTTTTAGGGCGACCTAATCGTTTGGCCAATTCACCATCATTTGTAAAAAGCAACAAGCCTGTGGTACTTTTATCTAATTTATCAACAGGCGCAAGTTCTGATTTAGAAGCACCTGCCACCAAACTATTAACAGTACGCCTTCCTCTTTCATCTTTCGAAGTAGTTACAAAATCTTTAGGTTTGTTTAAGAGTACATACTCTTTTTTAATGGGGTTTAATCTTCGTCCATCAAAACGGACATCATCAGTCAATTTCACTTTATAACCCATTTCGGAAATGGGTTTTCCGTTTACGGTCACGTTGCCCGCAGAAATATAAATGTCAGCTTCCCTACGTGAACATACTCCCGAATTGGCAACATACCTATTCAACCGAATGGAGTTTGGATCTGAAGCTTGCTTGGGTTGCGTCTTCTTTTTTATGGGTGTACTTCCTTTTTCAAAACTCTTCTTTCGAAATGTTCTTGCTTTTTTTGCTCCCTTATTGCCCTTATTTGAATCTGGCCTACCCATACTACTAATTTTTCGCAAAGGTACGTAAGGGTTTTGGATGTATTTTATATAAGACCATTAGATTTAACCCGGATTATGCATTAGAACTTCGTTATGAGGTTCTAATGCATAATCCGGGAACATACTGCCCCGAGTATACCCTTTAATTTTAGCCGCACACAGTTCTCGCCGTATCGCTCAAAGGCGCAATCCTTAATTCAATCTTATTAATCGTTTAGTTCTAGGGTAGATTGCCGTTCTCTATTAACTGTCAATTTGGTTACATCCGGTCTTGAATAATGCCCTACACAATCAAAATTCTGGCGTTCTTCATAAATCTTATTAAAATCTAGGGTTTCAAAAATTAGTCCTTCTTTATAAAGAACTGGTTCTGTAATCCATTCCCCATCAGGGCCTGCAATACATGACCCGCCATTAGCTAATACCTTGGGTGAGGCGTTTATTATTTTCCCAAAGTGAGGTGTATCTTTAGGGAAGTCTTCTTTTTTCATTAAAGAAGAGACCGAAATCACATAACTTCTTGATTCTCTCGCGATAAAACGAGTAATATCTTTAGTATTATGGTCGCTTCCGGGCCAAACTGCAATATGCAAATTCTCACCTTGACCATATAACGCAGTCCTTGGTAAAGGCATCCAGTTCTCCCAGCAGTTAAGACCGCCAACGGTAAATTGCTTTAATGGGTGTACCTTTAATCCGTTTCCATCTCCGGGAGCCCATGTTAAGCGTTCATCATAAGTAGGTTGTAATTTGCGATGTACTGATTTTATTTCCCCATCTGAATTAATATAGACCAACGAACAATAAATACTATGTCCGCCACGATCTTTAGCCCGTTCAATTACTCCTAAATAAATAGCAATGTTATTCTCTTTGGCAAGTTTACAGATATTATCCAGTTCCCCCGTTTCAATCTGAATGGCATTACGGACATAATGGGCATGGATTTCCTTATTTACTTTTAAGTCCCATTTTGCTCCATCCGTCAAGGCCAACCAAAAAGGATATCCCGGTAGAAGTGCCTCTCCAAAAACAACCAACTCAGTTTTCTCTTTTGCCGCCTCTAAAATAGTAGCTTCAATCTTTTCAATAGTTGCCACTTTATTTAACCAAACGGGTGCTATTTGGGCCAAAGCCACTTTTAATAAATTATCCATTATAAAATTCTATTTAAAACTAAGTCTACATCTATCAACAAGATACTAAAAACACCCACTATAATAATCAGTTTCAAAATATTATGTAACCACACATAATGCTTTTTAGTTGCTGATTTATGTAATAATACCAGAAATAGAATCAATAAAACAACAGAAACTGTGAAGTAGTAGTTCATATAACCAATATCAAACTTTACAATCAATAACAAAGATGGAATAAGTGTAAGTAAAATCAATATGGCGATACAAATTTTAGAAACTAAAGGTCCGTATATAATGGGGATGGTCTTATAGTTTTGTGCCATATCACCAGATATGTTTTCCAAATCTTTTATCATTTCGCGAGATAAAATTAATAAAAATAAAAACAGTGCATGAAAAAATATAACTGTTTCAAAATTTTTATAATAAACGAAAACAGCAAAAAAAGGAGTAATCGCTAAAATTGCAGAAACAAAATTACCTGCAAAAGGCACCTTTTTTAATTTGTGCGAATAAAACCATATTCCGAAAATATATGCAGAAAAGAAAAGTACTGCCTTGAATGAAACATAGCTGGCCACAAAAACTGCCAAAAGATTAAGAACAAAATAAGTAGTGAGTTTAAAACGTTGACTGACCAAACGATCCAACATGCTCTTGATAGGTTTATTGATCAGGTCTTTTTCTGCATCATAAAAATTATTAATAATATAACCGCTGGCGATTACAAGGGCAGAAGCTACCACAATGCATAATAAATTGATGTCAAAAACTACCTTTCGCAATGGCAAATCAGGAGAGAGGATATAGATGGATGCAAGATACTGCGCGAGTATAATCATCAAAATATTATAGCCACGTACTGCTGAAAAAAGACTCAACAACTTTAAAAGCAAGAGTTTGTTTTTTCTACTAGGCATTTTTTTGGGTTTAGAAGTTGTATACCACTTCTAAGTTGTAGTCTTTTAAAGCATTTTTAGCTTTGTCAATATCTTGGGTAAACCCTAAAATATAACCTCCACCGCCTGAACCACATAGTTTTAAGTAGTATTCATTAGTGTCAATACCTTGTTTCCATAACTGATGAAACTTCGCCGGTATCATAGGCTTAAAATTATCCAATACAACGTGGGATAATTGTTTTAGGTTTCCAAAAAGTGATTTTACATTACCATTCACAAAATCTTCTACACAAGCATCAGTATGTTTAATAAATTGGTTTTTCA
>QILY01000008.1 GCA_003232155.1 Maribacter sp. | reverse complement strand
TAATGAAAAGATACATCTCATTACTTATTATGGCCTTTATTAGCTTAAACGCTATGGCTCAAAGGGCAAATACAAAGGAACTTGAAAAATTTGACCAAATCAAAGTCTATGATCGCATTATCGTATCTCTGGTAAAGAGCATTGAAAATAAAATTGTAATTACTGGCGATGACCAAGATGAAATCAGTATTTCAAATAAAAAAGGACTTCTAAAAATACGCATGGAATTTGATAATTTTTTGGATGGTGATGAAACTAAAGCTACACTCTACTATACTGAGGATTTAACATTGATTGATGTCAATGAAAATGCTAAAATTAAATCTGAAGAGACCTTAAATGGTGATCGGGTAGAAATCAAAGCTCAAGAAGGAGGGCATGTTGATTTAGATGTAAATTTGGCCGATTTGTATATAAAATCAATTTCAGGAGGCGAAATTACACTTACTGGAAAAACTAAAATTCAAGAGGTAATGGTCAATACGGGCGGTAAAGTATATAACAAAGAATTAAATACTGATGACACCACTGTTGTTGTAAACGCCGGAGGAAGAGCCGATGTAAAAGCCTCTGAAAGGGTCAAAGCTAAAGTACGTGCCGGCGGATCTATTTACATTTATGGAAATCCGAAAGACGTTGATAGGGACAAAGTATTTGGTGGGAAGATTAAAATTATGGACTAAAACCAAATTAGGAGGTGTCCTCACACCCCCTAAAAACCAAACTACTAACTAGAAAAAAAGAATTACTACTCTTCTTTACCTATTGTCATTGTCATCATCTTCGAATTTTGTATCTGCCATTCGAGTTTTTGTCTTATTAATATTTTTCAAATCAATCTCTAAGTATTCTTTGTCATAATCAAAGGCTGCAAAAGCTTCAGTGTTCATAAGTTCCAAGCCTTGAAAAGAATCGAATTTATTGTTCTGTATTTGCAATACTTTTAAACTGGTCAATTGAGCAAATTCTTGGGGTATGTCACCTCCCAATTGATTATTGGCCAAAACCAATTCTTTTAAATTCAAAAGCCCGCCTATTTCTGTAGGTATTGAACCTTGTAATGCGTTTTCAAAAAGTCCTAAAGTTTCTAATTTACTTAAGCGGCCTATTGAATTAGGTATTTCCCCTTTTAAATTATTGCTTGACAAATTTAGTATTCGCAAATTTTGAATACTACCAAAACTCTCAGGTATAGGGCCTGTTAAAAAATTATTAAATGCCGTAAACTCTTCTAAGCTTTTCATTTTTCCTATAGCTTGGGGTATTCCCCCTTTGATACGGTTCATTTCAACTCTAAAAACTTTCAGCTCAGATAAGTCAACCATATTTTTGGGCAATAGACCCGTTATAGCATTGAAAGCCAAATTTAAATGGGTCAAATGTGATAACTTACCTATGCTTTCTGGTATTGAACCTTCTACGTTATTTCTAAAAAGATTGATTTCAACTACTTTATTGTTATTCAATTTAACGCCGTACCATTTTGATACTGGTTCGTTCAAATTCCAACTATTCATCCAATTTTCACCATTAGTCTGCTTGTAAAGTGCTATGAGTGCCTCTTTCTCCACTTCTGAGACTTGACCAACCATTTTCATTGAAAACACAGAAAAATAAATAATAGTCAATACCAGTACGTGAAGTCTCTTATATGTCTTTTCTAACTTCATTCTTATTACCTAATTATTGTCTTCCTCAAATTTAGTATCAGCCGTTCTGATATCTTTACTAGAGTATAAATCTTTAAAATTTCTTCTTTCTGTTCTGCTATCAATAGCATCATAATCAAATAGTGCCAAATCTGTTTTTAAAGGAATGTTATTTCTCAAATGATTCTTGTTAAAATCATTTTCTTGTAATTGGAGCACTCTTAATTTAGGTAAAGAAAATATGATTGAAGGAAAATTGCCCGTTAAATTATTATCGGCTAAAACTAGCATATTTAAATTCTTCAGTTCACCTATCTCTATAGGTACAGTACCTTCAAAATTATTGTCAGCTATTTCCAAACGCTCTAGTTTTTTTAATTCGCCCAATTCTTTGGGTATACTACCGCTTAAAGAATTATCTGAAACAGAAATAACCTTTAAATGTTTCATATGTGCCAAACCAACGGGAAGCTCACCAGATAATTGATTGCTAAAAAGGTCAAGAATCACCAACTTTTTCAAGTACCCTATATTTTCGGGAATAGTGCCTGTCAATTTATTTTTTCCAAAACGCAATATCAGTAATTCTTTTAATAGAACAATATTTTCCGGTATCTCTCCTTTAATTGAATTGAACGCTACATTTAAGACTTGTAAGTTTTTCAAGTTGGCCAACGAACTAGGCAACTGACCTACTAAATTATTGTTCATCAGGCTAAGACCTACTACTGTATTATTTTCTACCTTAACCCCCTTCCAATTAGAAACTGGTTTAGATAAATCCCAAGAATTTGTCCAACGCTCGCCATTAGTACTTTTATATAGATCTATTAAGGCACTTTTTTCTATTTCTGATATATTCGCAAAAACAGAATGGCTTGCAAAAAAGAATACTAAAATGTATAGTTTCGTTTTCATTAAATTTTGGTTTATAAAGCTTATCAATAAAATTATTATAAGAATTACCCTACAAATAAACGTGAATTATAATATAAATTGCAAATTATCACGATGAAATGCAGAGGACACCCTCTTTTTTGTTGTGAAATGTTAAAAAAACGATGTAAGAATACAACTACAATTTAGATTGTAAGTCTAAAAAGTTAAGAATATCTATAGCCATGTGTAGTATATTAGTAGGTTAAGTCATTTAATATACGAAAAAAAACGTGAAAAGACTATATTTTACTAGAAATTTTCTAGTTCTAAGATAATCTGCTCCCACTTTTTCATAAGTTCTTCCAAATCTTTTTTCTTTTTTTGGTAGCCTTCATAAAAATTGGGATTGGCTATGGTAGCATCATAATCCATTAGAAGGTCATGGTCTATTTCAGCTATTTCTTTTTCTAAGGAAGAAATTTTACTTTCAACAGTACTTAATTTATTGTTCAAAGACTTTAGCTTCTTTTGATCTTCGAAACTATTATGTTTTACCTTTTCTTTTTTCTGTACTGTTTTCTGTTTTTTTTCTATGGCTCTAAAGTCTTCAACTTTACGTTGTTCTAGATAAAAATCCACATCACCCAAATACTCTTTAATTCTTCTATCTTTAAACTCATATACTTTATTGGTCAAGCCTTGAAGAAA
>QILY01000178.1 GCA_003232155.1 Maribacter sp. | reverse complement strand
AGCATAGCCTGAGCTACGGCGATAAATTTTAACGAAGGTATGGGGGAAAAGACCAAGTAGAAATTTCGGGTTTCCATTTGGCAGGAGTATACATAGTTGCCAACTAAAAATAAGTGCTAAAACCAAATAACCAAGAAGCTCTCAATGCAGGAGGATTACCTAATAAATCTTTTTGCCATTGGTAACGATAATTCAATCGGAATACAGTTTGTGCGGACGGTCTAAAACTAATAGCTGGAGTAATTGCCCATAAATCATCTCCAATATTAGTATTGGTTTCATTGAACGTTCCAATGTTCCAATCCACATAATCTAATCGAGCTGCAAGATTTAGACTTGCTTTTTCCCAATCAAATATTTTTCGTCTGATTATTGGCTGTACTACGTCAACAAAAAAACCTTGCTGTTTATTGCCGAATTGTTGGGTAAAAGTTTCGGGCACATCTACCGAAATAAAAGCATATTCACCTACAATATACGTGCCTGTTTTTTTAATTGTGGTATTAAAATCTAAGGCAAAGACATCTACTCTTCGCTGTTTGTCGAGCGTTACCCCACCATCTTCGAATTTATTATAGACACCGCCCATATACGACAAACCTATCTCTCCAAATTTTCTATTTTTAATAGCAATTTTACCTGAAATAAGAGGCTTTCCACTATTATTACTCGCAAATCGGTCAGGATTTTCTTTTGCAGCTGGCAAAAATGTTTTTCCCTCTTCATTATCAATAATACTATTATCAAACCCATTGGTTACATACGCTTCATACCCCAAAATCCAGTTCCCCTTATACGTTTTTCCATAGAAACCGAACCCTGCATTAGACCAAGTAGCAGGTAACAATTGGTTGGCCATATTCGGGCGTTCGACAAATTCCCATATTGGACCATCGTGATTTTGATTAAACCTGCCAATTGGGTTCAGTATTATTCCTCCCCTAAAATTTAATGCAGGATAAAAAGCGACATCTATTGCGGCAAATTCTATCGCTATTTCTCTAGTGCCATCTTCATATTCTATTTCTGATAAAAACTTAATCCGTTTTGTAATAGAGGCAGACATAAAAATAGTAAGCAATCGTGCTTGAAATGACAATCCTTCAGAAACCCCATCTTCGGAGGTGTATAACGAATTGGCTTCTAAATAGCCACCCACAGCAACAGATGCCTTACCTGTTGTTAAAAAAGGACGATTATAAACGGCATCCATATTCATCTGCACACTACTTGTGTCCACAGCAATACGTGTAATAAGTGAATCTAATTTTTGGGCTTGAAGGTTTAAGCCAACAAAGAATACTAAACTTGGTAAAAGTATTTTATGCTTGTAGTATATAAATATTTTCACTATCTATTTCTGTTTTAAATGTTTTTAAATCTCTATCTGCTGGTCCTTCCAAAACCTTCCCTGTTACAGAAAATTCGCTACCGTGACAAGGACAACTGTATATTCCACCACCTACATTTAGCTCGCAACCCCTGTGTGTGCAATGCAACAATGATGCACTATAAACATCTATATCCATCTTGTACAAGCAAATAGGAAAATCCATACTCTCGGTTTTAACCAAAACAAAAGCACGGTTTACTTTTTTATCTTTCCCGCCTGACCGGCGGGCCGGTTTAATATGCCAAAACTCTGATTTCTTTACAATCAATCGGTTTGCATCTTTTGTTGTAGTTGCATAATAAATAGCTCCACACGATTGTAGGGTAGTTGCTAAAATCGGAATACCGACAGCAGTGGAACAACAGGTTTTAATGAATTTTCTACGCTCCATTTTACAATGATTCTAAAAACTTTATCAATTGTTGTTTTTCTGTTTCGGAAAGCTGCTGATAACTGTTTTTTGATTGTTCGGCTTCCCCTCCGTGAAGCGAAATGGCTTCTTCAATGCCTGTGGCACGTCCATCGTGAAGTAGAAAGTAGCTTCCTCCCTGTGAATTTTTAGACAGGCCAAGCCCCCAAAGTGCTGGTGTTTTCCACTCATTAGTTAAGGCTTTTCCTTCCGTATATCCATCATCTAATCCTGGTCCCATATCGTGAAGCAATAAATCTGTATAGGGAAAAAATGTTTTGAACGATAAAACTTCAATTGGGGAATATCCTGTTTGCAAAGCAGGAACGTGACAGCTTGCACAATTAATTTGGGTAAAAATTTGCTCTCCCGCTAGCACATCAGAGTCTGTTTCATCTCTACGTAATGGTGCTTTTAGCGTTTTTAAATAAAACACGACATCGTGTACAGTTTGTGTTGAAACCTCTGGGTCAAATTCCAATCCACTATGCGTGTCAATAGGTTCGAACAAGGAAGTGATTCCTATATCTTGATTATAGGCTTCAGATGTTTGTTGCAACAGATCATAAGCAGCTCCTTTTTTCCCAAATCGGGTAATATAGCGTCCGTTTTGCGAAATGCTATTTGGTCGTAATTGAACATAGTCCGGTATATTATTCCAATGTGGTCTGCCACTTATTCCATCTCCGTTTGCATCATTGGGGTCAGATAGAGCGATAAGGTCTGCATCACTTACAGCATCTAAAAAACCAAGACCCGTTACGGCAGGAGCGAGTAAATTAGTAAATGTAGCACCTGCGGGAATCTGTTCTGGTTGAAAGCCTGGGATGGCTTTGTTCTGTAGTTGCGGGCCACCAAGGTTTAAAAACTGATTGCCCAATGTATCAGGTTGTCCAAAACGGGTAAACCTAACAAAAGGATGCCCTTTTCCGTCTCCTGCGTGACAACTAGCACAAACAGTAGCATTAAAAATTGGACCTAGACCTTTGTCAACGGTAAAAATATCATCATTAAAAAATTCATCCCCTTTGAGAAACTGAACTTGCTGTTCAATAGAAAGTCCTTCAATAGGACCGTCTAAAAGCTCATTCTCTGCCGGCAAATACGGAAACGTTTTTTCACAAGAGACTACTGATAGGATAGCAAATATTACAAAAAGCAATTTTAATATATTAAATTTCATAGTTGCTAAATTAAAATTTAGCCAAATCTAAAAAATTAATTTGATTTACAAAAATAATGATCATACAAAAGCCATACACATTTGCAGTTCGCTAAAGTCACTACACAAACCCAAATTGCAAAAGAGTATGTCTTCGCCAATGCTAGTATCATGTCATGCCTCAAATGACGCACCAAGTCTTGTTTTTTTTCGTTTTTACTCATCATAAAAAGACTCGCGTAGCTACGGCTAAGCTACGGCTATGCTTATTTTTTATCATTTCGCAAAATTCAAAAAATAACTGCGACTTATCCACCATTTGAGGCATGACACGACACTAGTAAGTTTGCGGAAAAAAACCAGTAGGTAACAAAGAAGTTGAAAACTAATGGCTAAAAGCTTTTATGACGCTTGGACAAGCGTTGCTTATCTGTCGCTACTCGCCTTAACCATAGGCCGTTATGCATTAGTAAAAAGCACTTTTCGAAAATTAATATGTCAAATGAAATTTGTGACTTTGAAATTATGGATATAAATCTTCAGAATAAAAAAATTGAATTAATACAGTGGCTTTCGACTTTGAATGACAAATTTTTGATTGATAAGTTAATGAAATTGAGAGAAAAAGAAAAAATTGATTGGTGGAATAAAATTTCGGCTGCTGAAAAAAAATCAATAGAAAAAGGAATAAAAGATACTGATAATGGCAATTTAACTTCTCACTCAAACGTTAAAAAAGTTTACGAAAAGTGGTTATAAAATCCTGTGGACCAATCACGCAATCTCCGAGTTAAACGAGACTATTGAATATTTAGAAAATAATTGGACAGATAAAGAACTAAGAGTTTTTATTACAAGACTTGACCATACAATTCTTTCACTAAAAATCCCCGCACTTCCCAATTAGCTCACGATTTTTTTTAAGGAGTTCGTGAACCACTTCGTTAGGTTTCTATTGGTACTTTGGCTTTTCATAACGAAAACCCGTGAATAATTAGGGTTAACCGTATTGGTATCTTAAATTAGAGGAGAAGGCGATTCAGACAAGGATTAATTATTATAAGAACAATCATTAAATCTATAATTGGTTTTTTATAATGGCCAAAAATACAATATCAAGGGTGTACCTATTATAACTATAAGGAGCTCCAATGGCAAACCCATTCTCCAATAATCAGAAAATCGATACCCTCCAGGTCCAAGTATAAGTGCATTGCACTGATGACCTATAGGTGTGAGAAAAGCACATGAAGCCCCAACGGCTACACTCATTAAGAATGGATCAATACTAACCCCTATGGATATTGCGATTTCAACTGCAATTGGTGCCATAATAAGCGCTGTTGCTGCATTATTGATTACATCTGAAAGAGTCATGGTAATAATCATGATTAAAGCCAAAATTGACCAAGACGGTAAATTAATGGTCATTCTTAACATAAAATCAGCTATTAATTCCGTACTACCTGTTGTTTGAAGCGCATTACTTATAGGAATCATGGCACCTAATAATACAATGATTGGCCAATCTATTTGTTGGTAAAGTTCACGGAGGGGCAGGATACCAGTAAAAATATACATCAAAACAGCTCCTGTAAAAGCCAATGTGACGGGCAGAATACCGAACATACTTAATGCAATGGCAGAGCCGAAAATTAATAATGCCAAACCTACTTTAGAAAATACGCCTACCTTCACATTTCTTTTTGCTAGAGGTATAAGTTCGAGAGAACTTATATTATCATTGAGATTATCGGTACTACCTTGTAATAACAATACATCGCCGACTTTAAAAGTCATCTTTCCAAGGCGTTTGCGTATAGGTAGTCCCTGACGAGCAACAGCCATGAGAATCAACGTATTTGAGGTATGCTTATGAAAAAAATCCCTGTTTTGATTTTCTAATAATGAACCCGGTGTTATCAGTACCTCTTTAAAAGCAGTATTCGTGTCTTTTAACCGGTCTATGCGTTGGCGCATTGTTTTTGTAAGTCGCAAACCATATTCGTCCATCATCACCTTCAGGTCTACGGGGTCAGCTTTGATTTGAAACCTGTCCTCTTCCTTAATGATATGCTCGTTGTGGAGCAGGCGCATGGTTTCATCTTTGGATATTTGTCCAAATATGGTAAGCCTGTCTTTTGTGAAATTTTCTATTTCGCTTATCCGTAACCCAATAAATTTGCACCCTTCGGGAATA
>QILY01000013.1 GCA_003232155.1 Maribacter sp. | reverse complement strand
CAGAAGTTAATTTAAAGGATGAAAAAGTAATATGGCAACCTGAAGATTTTGCATGTGACCCCTCATTAATTGATTTGTAGAATACTTTTGATTAAAATAGAAACAGTTAACTTTTCGTTTGCATCAATAGTGATATTTTTTGAAAAGTTTCGATACCCAAGAACGGTAACCTTAAGCTTGTATTTCCCGGCGGGAATATTCTTTAAAGCATAATTTCCATCTTCATCAGAAGAAGTATCTAAATATTGTTCCTTCTAAATAAACATTGGCAAATGCAATTGTAGAAAGATCATCTGAAATAACCCCTTGAATTTTTCCATTTTGCGCATTTGCTAAAAAATAACCAAAACATAATTAGGAATGATATAGAGCAGGTGATATTTTTTCTGATCAAATTTTATTTTTATAGCACTATAAAATAATATTTAGATAAAACTAAATATTTGTTTTTACATATAAAAATGTATTTTTGTTTAAAGTTGATTTATAATGACACTTTCTGAAGAAGATTATATCAAAGCAATTTACCACTTGGGCAAAGGGGAGAATACAACTGTATCTACCAATGCGGTGGCAGAACAGATGGAAACGAAACCTTCTTCTGTAACTGATATGATCAAGAAGCTCTCTGATAAAGGAGTCGCCAATTACAAACCATATAAAGGAGTCAGCCTAACTGAATATGGACAAAAAATTGCACTTTCACTGGTGCGAAAACATCGCCTATGGGAAGTTTTTTTAGTAGAAAATCTTAATTTTTCTTGGGATGAAGTACACGAGGTAGCGGAACAATTAGAACATATAAAGAGTGAAAAGCTAGTAGATCAACTTGATAAACATTTAGGTTTTCCGCAGGTTGACCCTCATGGGGATCCTATTCCTTCAAAAAAGGGAGAGTTTAAGAAGACGATAAAAAAATTACTGAACGAAGTACCCGTAGGTACTAGTGGTATATGTGTAGGGGTAAAAGACTCTTCTACACCATTTCTTAAGTTTTTAGATAAGAACGATATTTCACTCGGCGATACGGTTTTAGTGATGGAAAAAGAAGAGTTTGACGGGTCATTAAACATAAAAATTAAGGAGAAGATTATTCATATTTCTAATCAGATAGCTGCCAATTTATACTTAAAAATAACAGAATAACTATGCAAGAGGTAATCAACTATTTTGAATCTATAAACCCTATTTTGGCCGCATTTTATGCAACGCTTTTTACATGGGCGTTGACCGCTGCCGGGGCAGCCCTTGTATTTTTGTTCAAGAACCCGAACCGAGCTGTTATGGATGGGATGCTAGGTTTTACTGGAGGCGTTATGGTGGCCGCAAGTTTTTGGAGTCTTTTGGCCCCAGGTATTGAAATGAGCCCCGGTGAGGGTTTTGTAAAAGTGATTCCTGCTGCTACCGGGTTTTTCTTGGGTGCTCTTTTTCTTTTCGGATTGGATAAAGTTTTACCTCACTTGCACATAAACTTTAAGGAAGGGGAAGCCGAGGGTATTAAGACGCCATGGCATAAAACTACTTTATTGACTTTGGCTATTACACTACATAATATTCCAGAAGGTTTGGCTGTGGGCGTACTCTTCGGTGGAGTCGCTGCAGGTTTTGATGGCGCAACAATTGGGGGTGCAGTTGCTTTGGCCTTGGGTATTGGGTTGCAAAATTTTCCCGAGGGTTTTGCTGTCTCCATGCCTTTACGAAGACAAGGACTCACAAGAAGAAGAAGTTTTATGTATGGTCAAGCGTCGGCATTAGTAGAGCCTATTGCAGCCGTTATTGGTGCTTGGGCAGTATTGACGTTTCAGCCTATTTTGCCTTATGCACTTTCGTTTGCTGCAGGAGCCATGATTTTTGTTGTGGTTGAAGAAGTGATACCAGAAACACAGCAAGACAAGCATTCAGATATTGCTGTTATGGGCTTTATTGGAGGCTTTATCATTATGATGGCCTTAGATGTAGGGTTAGGATAGGAAATCACTTATCGCCAGATAAGGGAATGAACCTGGCCAAAAGATTAAGATCATCCATATTAGCATCAATAGGAAACATAAGTCTGTTGATTCGTTTATGGTCCAAGCGTTTCAAATCTTGGCCTACCCCAACTTGGGGTCAATGCCATAATCCAACCTTTACGCATATCGTATAGTTCAGATACCAGATAGCCGATTTTTTGTACGGCAGTACTACAATTATTTATACTATACATTCACAAAATGTGTAAAGCTTTTTGATGTAATTACTTACTATTTTTTAATTTTTAAGATACTTTTAATATAAGTATAAACTTAAAAAATTAATTTTACTTTTACAGTAAATTATTATGAATATAAACGGCATTCATAATATGGCCTTGTCCCTATCACAATATAACCCTTAACAATTCGCATATGAAATAAAGCTACACTCTACACTCACGGAACCATGGGCAAGGTCTATTGTTCTGCCGCTAACGACTCCATGTTGCTAGCAAAAACACAATCCTATTCCATTAATAATTCTAAACATTATCAGAATGAAAACATACCAAACCCTTGCAATACTTCTTATTGCATTTCACTTTGTAGGGTATTCACAACAAAATGACCCGAGCCATGAGGGCGGTATGATGGCACAAGTAAAAACCTATATCTATAGCGGGGAACTCACTCGTAAACAATCCAGAAAGACCTTTAAGAATGTCAAGGCCCTTGCCGAAACAGGGGATGCGGAAGCCATCTGTATGCTGGGCATACTGTACAAGGACGGCATCGGTACGCCCCTCAATTTCAACAAGGCGCGAAAACAGTTCAAAAAAGCCTATGGGCTCGGTGACGCAAAGGCTGCATATTCCCTCGGATACCTTTATCTGAAAGGCCTGGGGACTATAGACCAAGATTACAAAAAGGCTAAAAAATGGTTCGAGAGAAGTGATTACCCCATGGCGAGGCATTGGTTGGCAAAGATGTATTATTTTGGATATGGAGTGCCCAAAGACCGCAACAATGCAATGGGTATGCTTCGAGAGAACCCCATATTAAATAGTCAGGTACTATTACAACAATTTGAAAATAAGGCCATAGATAAAATAGGTTCCACATCTTTGCCCGAAGCTGACAGAGAATTGGAACAGGTTGCCACAGAAGCTGTGGAAGTACCTTTGTCGCCCTCTGCTTTGAACGAAACGATTCCCACTTCCATTGAGGGCAATTGGAACGGCTATCTGATAGAGATGGACTGGTCGGGAACAAAGATGTTGCGCAGTATTCCATTGAATTTGACCATTGGAGGTGAAAAAGATG